>JBEKRA010000016.1:0-14004 GCA_049519195.1 Verrucomicrobiota bacterium | reverse complement strand
CGAATTCATCTGGCACACGCCTTTGACAAATTGCACGTCCGCTGCCGGGCGGAAGCCGTGGCCAAACTGCTTCGTTCCGTTCCGAATTCAGCCTCCTTCATGAAACAACCTGCGGCAAATTAAGCGGCGATTGTGCTCGCCAAACTTCAATCAAATCGTTCCGGCGGCCCGAAATATGAGTGAGGCAACGGCGAATCGTGGATGATGATTTTCATTGCCACCACCGTTGGATCCACCATGGTGATTTTCAGAGTGTGTTTTCCGGGCGTGCCGACGGTTTGCTTGAAGTGCATGACCTGGTCATTGTTCCGGGTGTTTTCATTGTATGCCCTCCCCATAAAATCCTCGCTTTGGAATGTGTCTGGAGTGAACACGTTCACGACTTGTGGCGGCTGGTTGTCAACGGACATGGCGACTCCAAGTCCGCGAGTGGGAATCACGTCCATCGTCGGACTGGTGATCAAATCCACGTCATAAGTTCCCGCGTGGTAGAAATAGACCGGATACTCCAGACGCGGCGCCGGATTGGGCGGCTGAATGGTGTCGGCGGTCACCGGGAAAACTTCCATTGCCGCCTGTCCGCGACCGTAGTCCGGCAATTTTTCCCAGCGCACACCATCAACAGGAATATTCGCAGTCGTATCAGCGGCGGGAATCGAAATGGGGCCGGTCAGGCTGCCAAAACATCCCTGGGCCTCGCGCGCCTGTTCGGCGGTGGCTTTGATGGCGGTCAATTTTACAGTCACCGGACGACTGCTGCCGCTGACGGTAACGGCACATCGCGTTCGACCGGCTGGAGCCTTGTTCCAATCAATGTCCACCCAAATACGACGATCCTGTCCGGCCCCGGGAGCCTTGTCTTCGGTGAGAATAATCCAGTTTCGGTTCGCGACCGCCTTAAACTGAATCGGCTTGCTGCCACGGGCGAAGACTTCGAGGTAAGAACGTTGACGATTCAGCGAATCAAATGGAGGCAAGGTTGGCTTTTCCCCGGCGCCCGGCCACGCTGCGGCCGATCCTTCGACGGCGACGCCGAAGTCGTTGCTGTCGGGAAGAATCAAATTGGTTACCGCGGGCATGATGTTCGTTATGGGAGACCGCCAACTGGTATAGCCGATGTGAGTCTGGTCCATCATGTGGTTCCATTTTCCTCCGGCGAGTTCCTGGTTGTAATAGTCGCTAAGATCCTGGTCTTTCTTAAATAACTCCCGCACCCGCACCGCCTCGGCATTCGCGCTGGCGCGGCCTTGTTTGGCGAAGAGCGCGTTGCGTCCCGCGGCGATGTAAAGATCAACCAGGTTTCCACAGGCCAGGGTTGAGTGCAGCACCAATTCGTAATAGGCGTCTTTTTTTCCCTGCGGAAGCGCTTCGTTCAACTTCTGTGCCCGGGTCATGATGTCGTTCCATGCCTGTGAAACGCGTTCGGCCTCGCGATAGGCGATGAGGCTGAAGGTGTCCGGTTTGAGCAGTTCCGGTTTGCGCCAGCCGTTGTATTTGGCGTATCTGGCGACGATGTCGGCGATTTCCGCCGCGTGTTCCTTGCCGAACTCGCGCCCGGCCCAGCGCAATTGATAATTGGCCACGTCATCCTTTGTCATCGCCGCCGGGTTCCAGGCCATCCGGATGAAAAATTCCAGCGGAACTTCGAGCGGTTTGAGATCGCCCACGTTCGCGATCCAGATGCGCGTCGCGCCGTATTCATAAGCAAGGTTCATTTGCTCCTGGATTTTTGGAAGCGGATTGCTGTTGAGCCATTTGTAGGAAAACGGGCCGCCGTTCATGTCCATGTGGAAATAGATGCCCGCGCCGCCGCTGCGTTTCCGCTCCTCGGGCATGGGCAGCCGGCGAAGGTCGCCGACGTTGTCGTCGCAGAACAGCAAAGTTACGTCGTCCGGCAGTTTCAGGCCGGCGTCGTAATATTTTTGCACCTCCGTGAAGAGCGCCCAAAGCTGCGGCACTTTCGTCACATCCGGGTTCATGTGTTCGGCCAGAATCTGTCGCTGGTCGGTGATGATTTTTTCGAGCAATGTTTTGTTGGCCTCCATGCCGCCTGCGTCCGGCATCGCCATGTCGCCGTCGCCGCGCATTCCCATGGTGACGATGCTTTCGTAGTTTTTGTTTCGTTCAATGCCGTCGGTCCAAAACTTTTTCAACCCTTCCTCGTTAGTGAGATAATTCCACTGGCCGTTACCGTATTGTTGATGACTTTTTGTCCATTCCTTCTGGGCGCGAATCATCGGTTCATGGTGCGATGTGCCCATGACGATGCCGTATTCATCGGCGAGCACGGGATTGAGCGGATCGTCTTCGTTAAACGCGTTACTCCACATGGCGGGCCAGAGATAATTGGCGCGCAGGCGCAGCAACAATTCAAACATGTGCGCATACATTTTGCTGTTTAGGCCGCCGAACTTTTCCTTTGCCCAGCCCGCCATACAGGGCGCTTCGTCATTGATAAAAATGCCGCGATACTTCACCACCGGCGGACCTTGAACATACATTCCGGCCTTGATGAAAAGTTGCGTGTGATGCTGCGACGGAACGTCCGCCCACCAATACCACGGCGAGACGCCGATCTGTTCGGAGATTTCGTAAATGCCGTAAATCGTCCCGCGCTTGTCGCTGCCGACGATGATCAGCGCCTGGTCAACGCCAGGCAAAGGATTGGTCAGCGTGGTGATGAGGAAGGATTCCCATTTGCCGGAAATGGCATTGGCATTGAGCTTGCCCGATCTTACCAATCCATCAATTAGCTTGCTCTTCCCCAATGTCCCGGCGATGACGACGGCGTTTCCCGTTGGCGCGCCGTTGGTGGAGAGAGCCGGTTTGATTTTGGTGACGCGCTCCACATCGGCCTGCAAGTCTTCTCCGGCTCGCAGCACTCCTGGCCAGTCTGTTGGATCGAGAAAAATCGGTGCGGCCTGCTTGTTCAATTCCAATGGAAAACCGCCCGCCTCCTCATTTTCCGAGACGATGTCGGTTTGAAGACCGAGGCTTGGAGTTGCGTTAACAGGAACGACGGCAACCATCGTGATGATGGCGGCGACTGCAAGCGTTGCTGCTGTCATTGTTCTTGTCAGGAATAATTTCACATTATTTGATCGTGAACAGATTCAAATCAATTGCGTCCGCCATCGCCCGATAACCGGCGGGATTCAAATGCAAACCATCGTTTGCATTAACGCCGCGATAAAACGACGATTGGATATTCGTCAACGTCACCGGATCGCGCACCGCGGCGTCGAAATCAATCACGCCGTCAAATACGCCGTTCGTGCGGATCCACGCATTGACTTCCTGCCGGATGGCTTCGTGCTCCACGGAGTAATAGCCGTTGCCGCCAAATGGCGTGATGGTCGCGCCATAAACGCGAATGTCTTTCGCGTGTGCTTTGGCCGAGAACTGCGTGTAGGCTGCAGTGAGATTCGTTGCCAGAGCCGCCGCGTGGTTGCCGCGCGCGCCGCCGATGTCGTTGACGCCTTCAAAAATAATCACCCGGCGCGCGCCGCTTTGATTTAACACGTCGCGCTCAAACCGCTTCACCGCGGTCGGGCCCAATCCGCCGAAAATACCGTTGCCGCCAATGCCCGTGTTCACCACGCCGACGCCGGCGGTGGGCGCGTTGGTGTGAAGTCGAACGGCCAAATCGTCCGGCCAGCGATTGTTTGCGCCGGTTGTTGAACCCCGCCCGTCGGTGATCGAATCACCCAGCGTCACCAGTGTCGCACAGCGATTGTCCGCCAGGACGTCCACGTTCTCGATGTTGCACCAATGCTCCGTCTTCATCGCACCTTCCATGTTGGTGGATGAGACCGCATTTCCCGGCACAAGGTAAGAAGCACACCGGGCGGCTGGATGACCGGTGATATCGCCGGAAGTTTCACCGAAGTAAATGGTAATCGCCAGGTTTGTCAGCGGTGGCAAATTAAATGTGACCGGGTCTGACCAAACATCTTTCCCGGCGGGAATTGCGGTTGATTCGACACCGCCAAATATCAGCGCCTTGTCCGTGGCGGGATCAATGGCGCTGGAAGTCATGGCGCCTGGATTCAGCGCGATGTGAGCCGATTTCATCACCACCGGATTCGTTCCGAAGACGTTTGAAAAATGCACACGGAGTTCCTTTCCGCCGATGCTCGAGTGGACAATCTGGCGAAACGTGTTGCTGGTGAGTCCGGGCGGCGGCGGAAGATTTCGCGGCTCGGTCAGTTGTATGCCGCAGCCCCAGGTGCCAACCCAGTGGTTGTCTTGCGCAAATGCCGTGGTCTTGTCGCAAAAGACGACCGCCAAGACAAGACCGGCTACGCAGACTGTTTTGCAAAGCATTTTCACGGTGAGGAAGTTGGGGAACTTACATCGCGTCATTGCCGTGAAAACTTTCCGGCGGGCCGAGATAGCTGGGCTTCACGCCGCCGGTGTTGACTACGATTTTCTCCACCGCGACCGCCGGGTCCACCATCCAGATTTTCAAGGTGTGATAACCGGGCGCGGCAATCGTGTGTGTGGATTGGACGTGCCGGCAGTTGTTCTTCACGGACTCTTCCCAATCGCGATTACCGTTCCCGGCGTTGAAATTGGCGGGAACAATGGTGACAACCCGCGGCGTTTCGTCGTCGAACGAGACCGCGTAACGCAGTGGACGACCGGGCAGGAAATTCAGCGTCGGGCCGACGGTGGATTGAACATCAATCGTTCCCGCATGGAACAAATACATTTTGTATTCGAGACACGGCGAATCTTTTCCAGGTGTTGCCTGCACGTCCACCGGGCCGTCGGCGCGCATGGCCGAAAGCGTGTGGCCGTAGTTTGGAATCTTAATCCAGCGATTCGCGCCGGCGTCCAGATTCCTTGTGAAATGTTCCGCTTCCATCGAGACGCACCCTTCGCCTTCGACGAAGCCGCGCAGCGATTCGCGGGTGATTTCCGACGGATTGAACGCGACGATTTTCACGGACACCGTGCCGCCGGCGCCGGAGATTTTGATTTCGCCGGCGTTCGTGCCATTTTGCGCCTTGCTCCAATCCACGCTGACCGGGAGGCGTTTTTCCTTTTCCACCCGGCCGCCGGTTTCGCTCAAAACAATCCATGGCGCGCTGGCGGTCGCGGAAAACGCAAATCCGGTTTTTCCACGGTTGAAAACATCCACGTAACGACGCTGCTGGTTGAAGGCATCAAATTGCGGCAACGAAATGTCGCCATTGGTCACGGCAGACGTTGAACCGTCCACCGCCACGCCCATCGCGGCGGCGGCCGGAACCTCGATTTCAGTGAGTTGAACCGCGCGCAAAGTATTTTGCCCCGGGCGATTTTCCCCCGGTGCATTCCAACTCGTGTAGCCGATATAGGTCTGGTCCATGAAATGGTTCCATTTGCCGCCGGCAAAGGTGTGATTGAAATACGCCATCAAGTTGGTCTGCGTCTGGAAGAGGTCGCGGGTTTGGGCGGCGAAATCATTGGCGCTGGCGCGGTCTTGTTTGGCGTAAAGCGCGTTCCTGGCGGCGGCCAGATACATGGCGTTTAGTCCCGCGCCGGCTTTCGTCGGGAACAAAACCAGCTCGTAAAATGCATCGCGGCTTTCGGGCGGCAATTCATCGCTGATTTTTTCCGCCTTCGCCGCGAGCGCTTCGTAGTCCGCCACGACTTTTTCGAACTCGCCGTAGTTCACCAGACTGTAAGTGTCCGGCGCGAGCAGCTCGGGTTTGCGCCGGCCATTGAACTTCGTGTAGGCCGTAATGATGTCAGCGATTTCATCCGCGATAGTGGCACGGGCATCCTGCCCGTGAGTTTCTGCTTCCCAAGGTCTCACGGGCAGGATGCCCGTGCCACTACCCCCGCCGAATTCGCGTTCCGCCCAAAACCGCGTGTATTCATCGAGTTTGTCGTTTGTCCAGCGCGGCGTGTCCCAGGCGAGGTTCATGAAAAATTCCAGCGGGAACTCGCAGCCTTTGAAATGGCCGACGTTGACGATCCAAATCCGGTCCGCGCCGTATTGTTTCGCCAGTGAAAGTTGATCCCAGGCCTTGGAAATCGGGCTGGAGTTGATCCACTGGTAATTACGCGGAAGGCCGTGGTAGTCAAAATGATAATAAACACCCGCGCCGCCGTTGCGCCGGCGTTCCTCCGTGGTCGGCAGGCGTCGCACGTTGCCCCAATTGTCTTCCGCCCAGAGCAGTGTTATGTCGTCGGGCACGCGCAGCCCTTCGTTGTAAAAATCCATGACCTCCTTGTAGAGACACCACATCTGCGGGACTTTGGCCGGGTCGGGATTGATTTCCTCGGCGAGAATTTTCCGTTGAACGCCGATGATTTGCTCGGTCAAATCCTTTCCAATCGGCGTGCCGCTGTCGTTTTCCGCGCGCAGGCCCATCGTGATGATGCTCTCGTAATTTTTATTGCGGCGGATGCCTGCGCGCCAGAATTCCTGGAGCGCCGGCTGTTGGTTCGTGTTGTTGTAATTCCAGTTGCCGTATTTTCTCCCGGGATTACGATCCCATTCCTGCTGCGAACGAAGCATGGGTTCCTGGTGCGAGGTGCCCATGACGATGCCGTATTCATCGGCCAGGCGCGGATTTTCCGGATCGTCCTCGTTGAAGGCATTGCCCCACATCGCGGGCCAGAGATAATTGGCGCGGAGGCGCAGCATCACTTCAAACAGGTTGGTGTAGAAACCGCGTCCGTAATTTGCCGCGCCGGGATGTTCCGGAACCTCGCCGAATTTTTCGCGAATCCAGCCGGTCAAATCGGGCGCTTCGTCGTTGATGAAGATGCCGCGATATTTCACCGACGGCGGGCCTTGGACACAGATTCCGGCCTTGATGAAAAGTTGCGCGTGATGTTGCGGCGGAACGTCCGCCCAGAAATACCACGGTGAGACGCCGATCTGTTCGGAGATTTCGTAGATGCCGTAAATCGTGCCGCGCTTGTCGCTGCCGGCGATGACCAGCGCCTGATCCACGCCGGGAACCGGATGGTCAACCGTGGCGATGATGAAGGATTCCCATTTGCCCGCAATGGCGTCGGCGTTGAGTTTTCCGGCTTTGACCAGGTTATCAACCAGCGAACTGTTGCCGAGTGTCCCGACAATGACTGCAATGCCCGTCGGCGCCAGGTTGGTGGCCAGGGCGGGTTTGGTTCCCGTGACGCGTTTGATGTCAGCCTGTAGATCGCCGGCGGCGCGGAGCACTCCGGCGTAATCATTTGAATCAAGGAACAGCGTCGCGGCGTTTCCATCGCGCACGAGCGGAAAGCTGCCGGGACCGGCTTTTTCAGAAACAATTTCAGTTTGCAGGCCGAAATTTATGCCACCCAAAGCAGAGGCGGTGTGGAGTGTTAGGGCGAGCGCGCAAACGATGCCGCGCGCCAGTTGAAGATTGCGGATGTGGGACATGCGTTTCAATGAATGGCAGTATGGGAGTGGATTCTGTTCGTGTAAAGGTTCTGACGAATACGAACTGACAGCCATAGGCCGTTCGGCCTATGGCTCGCCAGCAGGCGGTCTTTTATACTCGTGACAATTCCTAATACGAATCCGATGTCTTGTCGTAAATTCAATGTCGAAGGGCCGCAGTTTTTGGAGAGTGCGGTGCCGCTATCAGTGAACAGCGGCACCACCAGTCGTAGTGTGAACACAATCCCATCAAAACCCCGCCCGTTTGACGTTGTTGGAGGCAAATAACCGGATTCGATAAACACCGTTTGCCAAGCAGCAAACCTAAAAACTAAAAACAAAAACCAATGAAAACAAAACTCAAACTACTGATTGCCGCCCTGTGCGGCGCCTTCGTCACGACGGCTGCCTTCGGCCAGGGAACAGGCAATGCATCGCAAACAAACTTGACTTGGATCGCTACGGGCGTCGCAGACGTCGGCACCGCTGCCAATTGGACCCCCATCGGCATTCCCGTTCCGTCCCATGCTAACGCGTCTACTGAATACGGAGACATAATGACGTTCGACGGCCAAACAACGGGCCCGGTCGATGCAACTTCGAACGGCGGCAGCCAAGTGGGCAGCTCCGTGGGAGGCACGACTGCCGGTCTCTATCTTCATGTGACCGCGAATCAAGTCAACCGGGTGACGCTTCACACGACGGTGGCTGGTTCAGCTTCCTCGGGCATGCGGTTTAATAGCATAGGGATTGACGCTGGATCAGGAGGTCTTACCTTTGGGACTGGCAGCACTACCAATTGCTTGGATACCCTTTGGGGAACCTCTTGGCCGGAGACTCAAGGTCTCACGAACAATTCGTCCTATCCGGCCATCATCAACAAGGATATGCGGTGGCGGCTTGGGGCGGGTGGTGTCCACACCTTCGTGTTCGGCGGCACGGGCGACTGGTATATCACCAACGATGTCGCCAACGTGAACAGTGCGGGAACCGTTGTTACAAAAGCTGGTTCGGGCACCATGTATTGGACGGCTGGAAAAAACAGCTACTGGGGCACTGAAACCACGATCGGCACGTTGAACATCTCGGGCGGCACGCTCGTTTACCAGAGCAGCGGCCTGTTACAGAACAACACCACCATCGCCATGTCTTCCAATGCCGCTCCGGCAGTGTTTGAGTTTAATGTGGTTGGGGGTTCCCAGACGTTTAACAACACCATCAGCGGCAACGGGAGTGTGCAGGTCAACAACGGCACGCTCACGCTTTCGGGCGCGAACACCTACACCGGCAACACCATTTTGAGCGGCGGCGAATTGATCGCCGGCGGCAACGAGAACCCCGGAGTCAACGGCTCGCTTGGCAATGGCGGCCTGATTTCCTTCACCGGCGGCACGCTGGGATTCAGCTCGGCCAACACCTATGATTACTCTCCGCGCTTCACCAACTCGGCCGGCCAGGCCTACAGCTTCGACACGGCGCCTGCGGTGGGAAACCCCGTGACACTCACGAATGCCCTGACCAGCGTCGGCGGCACGCTTACAAAACTTGGTTCGGGCCCGCTCACGCTTGGCGGCGCGAACACTTACAGCGGCCTGACCACCGTCAGCGCCGGCACACTTGAGATTACCAATGGAGCCGGCTCCGGCGCCATCTCCGTGGCCGGCAGCGGAACCCTCGGTGTCACAGAAGAAGGCCCGCAAATCACGCCGTCCACGTTGACTGTGAGCAGCGGCGGGGCCTTGGAATTCAACAGCGTCAGCAACACAACGACCGTTCCACTTGCGGTGGTGGGGGCGGTTTCCGCCGGCGGCCCAATCACGGTCAACATCACCGGCGGCTCGTTCTACATCGGCGGGCACTATCCGTTGTTCTCCTGGGGCAGCGGCAATCCGCCGCCGGTCGTTCTGGGCACGTTGGTCGGCGCGGTGGGCAATTTGAGCACCAACGGCAACACAATCCAACTGAATGTCACCGGGCTTTCCTACAAGTGGAGCGGCTTGAACAACGACAACTGGGACACCACCACCGCGAACAACTGGAAAGTCAACGGTGTTGCGCAAATTTGGGTGGACGGCAGCGCGGCCTTGTTTGACGACACGGTCACTTCAGGAAACACCAATATTTCTCTCAATTCTGTGGTATTACCGGCGAGCACCACGGTCAACTGCTCCACCACGCCTTACACAATCGCCACGGGCGGCTCCGGTTACATCGGAGGCACCGGCGGGTTCACCAAGAATGGCAACGCTACGCTCTGGATGTGGGGTTCCGTCAACACCTATAGCGGCCCCACAATCCTCAACGGAGGCGTCCTGCGTGTCGAGGATCTTGAAAACGGTGGTGTGGCGAGCGACATCGGTATGTCAACCAGCGATCCGGCCAACTTGGTGCTCAATGGCGGCACGTTGCAAGCCTACTACGGCGGGGCGAGTGATCGCCTGTTCACGCTCGGCCCGAATGGCGGCACGATTGACGACGAAGGCGTCCAATTGACCCTGACCGGCACCGGCGCGATTGCCTTGAGCGGCACCGGCGCGCGGACACTCACCTTGGCGGGCGACTTGATGGGCTCCGGTTTGACCGTTGACACGCTCGCGGCATTTATCGGTGACAACGGCGCCAACAAGACCTCTCTCCTCAAGACCGGCGCGGGCACATGGATTCTGACCGGAAACAACACGAATTCCGGCGCGGTGACGATTAACGCCGGAACGCTCCAAGTTGGCAACGGCGGGTCGGGTTCCATTGGCAGCGGCACCGTTGCCATCAATGCCGGCAGCGCTGTTCTCGATTTCAACATCGCCGGCGCAGTGACCAACAGCGGCACCATCAGCGGCACGGGTTCCGTCAAGGTGGACGGCGGCACCGTGGTGTTGCCCGCCAACAACACCTATTCCGGAGGCACCACCATTGCCAGCGGCAGCACGCTTCAGATGGGTAATGGCGGAGCCACCGGCTCATTAAACGCCAACGTAGCCATCACGGACAATGGCCTGCTCATCTTCAACGCCACCAGCACGTTTAACTTGACTGGAGGCGGCATAAGTGGCGCCGGCAATCTGATTGTCCGGGGTGGCGGCCAGCTTTCCAGTGTCGCCGGCGGCACAGGCAACAGCTACACCGGCTGGACGGAAATTGATCCAGGTTCCACCTTCATGCCCTGTCAAGGCAATTATGGCAGTTTATCCAGTTCTGTTGTGACCAACAATGGCACACTGCTGCTGGTCCGTCAGGACAACGACCAGTTTATCTACAGCAACCCCGTCACCGGTTCGGGCAGGGTGTGGGTGGATGCGAACAACGTCAACGCCGGCGACGTGACGCTGGCGGGTTCCTGCAATTACACCGGCGGCACGTTCATCGGTGACAATGGATTGAAAGTGGGTAATGGCTCCGGCACCGGCTGGATCACGGGCGACGTGACCTTCGTCAAAAGCACACAGGTGCCCTACGACAATCCGCGCACGCTCACCTTCAACCGGCCGGACAACGTGACGTTCTCCGGTAACATCGTGACCAACTTCACGAGTCCGCAAAGCAACCTCGGCATCGTGGTGCAAAACGGCACCGGCGTGCTGACGCTGACTGGCAACAACACCTATGGCAGCGGCACCACCATCACCAATGGCGGCACGCTGCAAGTCGGCAACGGCGGCACCAGCGGCTCCATCGGCACCGGTGCGGTGACCGACAACGGCACGCTCGTTTGGGACCGCTCGGACAGCGTGAACTTCGCCGCCGCCATCAGCGGCGTGGGTTCAGTTGTGCAGAACGGCGCCGGCACACTGACGCTTAACGGAACGAGGCTTACTTATACCGGCAACACCACAGTCAGCAACGGCACATTGGTTATCAGCGGCTCCTCGCTTGGTGGCAGCCTGAACGTGAGCGGCGGCACGCTTGTTGAGAACGGTGCCGGCATTGTCGGCACGATGAATGTGGCGGGCAACATGAACATCTCATCGGGAACCATCATGGCCGCGCTGAACAAGTCGTTGGCGCCCTCAAACACCACGTTTGTGGTCGCCGGCGTCATCACCAATTCCGGCAGCGCGAGCTTGATCGTGTCCAATGCTGGCCCGGATTTGGCGGTTGGAGACAAGTTCACGCTGTTCAGTCAGGCCGTGTCAAACGGCGCGGCGATAACCGTCACCGGCGGCGGCATTGGCATCACTTGGGATAACAACCTGGCGGTGGACGGCTCCGTCACCGTGGCGACGGCGCCGGCGACAGGCCCCGGCATATTCACGAACAAGCCCGGCATCACGAGCTTCACCATGAACGTGGCGAATGTCGTGATCAGCGGCACTAACGGGCAGGCAGGCGATGCGTATTACCTGCTGGCCAGCACCAACGTGGCGCTGCCGTTGAGCCAGTGGACGGCGGTGGCGACCAACGTGCTGGGCGCCAACGGGAGCTTCATGTTCATCGGCACCAACGTGGTCGTGCCGAACACCCCGCATCAGTTCTATATATTGAGCAACACCAACCACTGACGGTTGAAAGGTTTCAATGGGTTGCCGCAATTTGGGTTTTGCGGCAGCCCTTGGAGAAAACTGATGGGGCTGCCGCGATTCTGGGTTTTTGCGGCAGCCCTTTTTTTGAGGGTTGACCATGTAGAACATTGAAACTTTCAAAATGAAACGATTGAAAGCCGGGAAAGATTCTGGATTCACCTTGATTGAATTGCTGGTGGTTATCGCCATCATCGCCATTCTGGCGGCGCTGCTCCTGCCGGCGCTGGCGAGCGCCAAGGAAAGGGCCAAGCGCATCCAATGTTTGAGCAATCTTAAACAGATCGGGATGGCGATAACCATTTACGCCACAGGCTACGACGATGATGTGGTTCCAGGGAAAGCCACAGCCCCGCCGATGGTGCAGATGTGCCTGTCGGCGCCTGGAGCTGCTGCTGCAAAGCAACTGGGGTTGTCCTTGACCAATGGACCGAACATCTGGACTTGTCCGGACCGTCCTCCGCTGCCCGTTACTGCCGTCAACATTCCCCTTCCGGCGTATGATTCAGGCAGCGGTGGTCAATACCTTCTAGGCTACCAATATTTCGGTGCTTCGGGGGGCGCTGCGTGGCAGTGGACTTCTGGCGTTGCCGGCAAATCATTCCAATTCCACAGCCCGATCAAGCTGGGCAACGCCAAACCCTACTGGGTGCTGGCTGCCGATGTCATTTGTAATTATAATAAAAGCAGCGTGTGGCTTGGACAAACAGATCCATATGTGGCCAATCAAAATTTCACCGCACATGTGCCGCCGCACATGGATCGCGCCAACAAGCCCGCCGGAGGCAATGAAGTGTTCTGTGATGGCTCGGCCCAATGGTGTGTGTGGCAATCAATGTCCGAATTTTCCGACTGGGGAAACAGCTATTTGTTTTGGTATCAAGATTCAGCGGATTTCGAGCAGAGCCTGTTGGACGCGCTGCCTCAAATGTCCGCAACACATTTTTAATCTGTGGCTGGGCGTTTTTCAAACTACAAGCGGAGCAAAAAGCATGAATCACATCCAGCAACAGGAGCAGGAAGATAAACGCCTCGATCAGTCGGGACTGTTCGGAGGCGAAGGCCGCTTGAAGCGGCTCAACGACTAACCCGCCTTGGGTGGTTCACAATTCAAGCCTCCGGCTTTGCCGGAGGTCGTTGACTTCCGACAAAGGGCGTAAAAGCCCGCAGTTCTTTTCCAAAGCCAAGATGTCTCTTTTCCGGTTTCTTCACGGATCATAGTGGGTAGAGGTTGAGTTTTCCGCAAAAAACAGGATGCGTATCCGGTAATTTTGGAAGTTGCGGAAGCCCCGGGCCGCCGGCTTGATGCTTTGAAACGGACCTATCCGTGATTTTGTGTGTGAGGCGGGTTCATGGTTTAACTCAACATGCGGTTCACACGGATAGAACCGCAAAGCGATCTGGATAACGGATGGCAAACTGGTTCAGCGCCGACTTCCAGAACACGGGCGGCATCTTCCACTTGGCCGTGATGTTCCGCAAGGCCAAATAGATCAGCTTGGTGGCGGCTTCGTCATTGGGAAAGTGGCCCCGGTTCTTGATGATTTTGCGCAACTGCATGTTCAGACTTTCAATGGCGTTGGTGGTGTAGAACACCCGGCGCACTTCCAGTGGATACGCAAAGAACGGGATGACCTGCTCCCACGCCCGCTGCCAGGAAGCGACGATGGTTGGATATTTCCGGCCCCACGGACCGGCGGCAAAAGCGTCCAGATGCTGGCGGGCCAGTTCGGCGGTTTCGGCCCGGTATATCGCGCGCAACTCCGCAGCCACGTGCTTGCGATCCTGCCAGCCGACATAACTCAAGCTGTGACGCACCAGATGCACAATGCAGGTTTGCACCTCGGTTTGCGGGAACACCGCGTTGATGGCTTCGGGAAAACCCTTGAGGCCATCCACCACGGCGATCAGGATGTCCTGCACGCCCCGGTTCTTGAGTTCGGTCATCACTTGCAGCCAGAACCTGGCCCCTTCGTTCGTTTCAACCTTATGTCCGCAATTGAAGTGATGGTCAAAGGGAGGATGAGTGAATAAAATTGGGGGCGATGAGCACATTGGCATCGCTGGTTTCGGTTCACCTGGCGGGTGAAGGGAAGGACGAGA
>JBEKRA010000015.1:0-14076 GCA_049519195.1 Verrucomicrobiota bacterium | reverse complement strand
GCGACCTCGTCGCGGATTTGCGGTTCGGGAATCACGAACGTCCGGCCGTATTGCTCGTTGAACTTGATGGCGATGTCGCGCGTCATTTCGAGGTGCTGCTTCTGGTCGCGCCCCACCGGCACCACGTTCGAGTCGTAAATCAAAATGTCCGCCGCCATCAACACCGGATAGGCAAACAGGCCGTGCATGGGCGCGATGCCTCTGGCAATTTTGTCTTTATAGCTCGTAGCCCGTTCGAGCATACCCATCGGTGTCACCGTCGAGAGCAGCCACGTCAGTTCGGTCACTTCCGGCACGTCGGACTGGCGGAAGAAAACGGTCCGCTTCGGGTCCAGGCCACAGGCGAGAAAATCCAGAGCCACGTCGAGCGTGTTCTTGCGCCGCTCGTCTGCATCGAACAGCGAGGTCATCGAGTGGTAATTCGCTATGAAATAAAACGCCTCGCCCTTTTCCTGAAGATCGAGGGACGGTTTCATCATCCCGAAATAATTTCCGAGATGCAGCGCGCCGCTGGGCTGGATGCCTGACAAAATTCGCATTGCGAAAATCTAACAACGATCCGGGAAACTGGGGAGAAAATTCATCGCGGAAGAAAATCACCACCAGAACGACGGGCCGGCGACAGTCACTTCCTGCATGTCAGCGAAGTCGCGCCATTGAACATGGCCATCCTTGAATCCAACGTTGCCTCCGCGGGGAATTGCCCCTTTTAAATGCGCGCTTGTATGGTCTTTATAAAATCCGCCGACAACATCGGTGTAACAACGCGCGTCCGTATCATATTTATTTTCGCTGTCATATTCATATGAATCATCCAGCGTTGCATCCGCCATCAAAACCCGGTCTGAAAGCGGTGTGTTGGTGCCCAAAATTGTTTCATTCTCAAGCCTTGTGTTCTGATTTGCCTGGGCCAAAACCGAGCCGCTTCCGGAAAATGCAAAAACGTAGCCGACGACGTGGAAAGGTTTCCCGGGTGGAGGCGGAGGGTTGAGGAACCCATAATTCCAAAGACATGCGGGCGCGCCGTTGTCGGCATTGCCGGGAGCCAGAAAATTTTTGTTGTCGTCGAATCCTTTCCATGCCGTTCCAGGACAATAGAACGATTTCTTGGAGGCCCCGCTGCCCAACATGACCTGCGCCGCGGAATCCGGCAAATCCCATGCCCATGCCGGTCCATCTTCGATCACCGGCAATTTGCTTCCGCTGCTGGCATAGACATTGATGCCGATGACTATCTGGCGAAGGTTGTTCAAGCATTCGGTTCGCTTGGCTTTGTCCTTCACCTGCGATAACACCGGCAGAAGCAGGGCCGCCAGAATCCCAATAATGGCAATGACAACCAGCAATTCGATCAAAGTGAACGCCCGCCTCGTCTTCATACCTGATAAAACAGCGCTGGCAGTGTTTTGTTTCAAGATAATTTCTCGAGATGCAGCGCGCCGCTGGGCTGGATGCCTGATAAAATTCGCATGGGCAGATTTTAATCGCAAAGAACACAAAGAACACAAAGAAAATGTTTATTGAATTGAAATTACTTCTGCGAAACGCTTTTCTAAAATCATGGAAATCAAAAAATCGCCGCTGAAAGTCAAGCCGCGCCGCACGGCTGGCCAGTCCGTCCAAGAACAACTGGAGAAATTACAGGATGATTGGATGGACAAAGGATTGTTCGCAACAATAGCAATCGTTTTGTTGTCGCTGGAATTATGGCGATGGGTTTGGAAAATTCAGCCCAGCCCGTTGGGTGCAGCCATTGTTTGCGTGCCTCTTTTTGGGTATTCCGTTTATCGAATGATTGGCTTGCGATTTCAAATTAAAAACCTGAAACAAGGACGAGATGGCGAAAAAATCGTTGGTGAAAAACTTGAAAACTTGCGCGCCCATGGCTATCGCGTTTTTCACGATTTAGTCGGCGGCGACTTCAATGTGGATCATATTTTGGTTGGACCAGCCGGAGTTTTTACAATCGAGACAAAAACTTGGAGCAAACACAAGGGAGAAAAAATCGAGAGCGATGGCGAATTGCTTTGGAAAAATGGAACTGTAGTGAAACCAAATCCGATTGATCAAGCAAAAGCGCAAGCCCGCTGGCTGCATGGTTTGATAAAAGAACTTACAAATGAAAATGTTTTTGTTCAACCAGTGATTGTCTTTCCCGGCTGGTGGGTTGAACCCAAAATTCCAGAACCTCAAACACTCGTTTTGAACCCTGATCAACTCGAAGGCTATCTGAAAAATATTCCTGCCCGACTTGGTGAAAAAGACATCGGTTTTATTGCAAACCGGCTCGAATTTCTTGTCCGTGAAAACCAGTCATAATCTTTTCAACGTCCCTGCATTCACTTCCCACCGCTGTAAATCCTTTCCGAGTTCGCTCGGCCAGTTTTCCTCGGTGGCGGTCATGAACACCTGGCCGACGGCCTTGCGCGCGTGCTCCAGCAACGGCAGGAAACCGCCGCGCCGTTTCACGTCCAATTCGCCCATCACGTCGTCAATCAGCAGAATCGGCGGAGAACCGTGGAGGCCGGCGAGAAATTCCGCCTGCGCCATTTTCAACGCGATGGCCAGCGTGCGCTTTTGGCCTTCGCTTCCGAACTGCGCGGCGGACTTTTCGTTCAGCAACAAACGCAAATCGTCGCGGTGCGGCCCGACGAGCGTGGAGCGGTAGCTCCGTTCGCGCGGGCGCGACTGCGCGAGTTCCACAGCGAAATCCGTTTTCACGCTTGGCTGATATTCGATGCGCAATTCCTCCGCGTCATTGGAAATGCGGCGGTAGGCCAGCCGCGCCAGCGGGGAAAATTTCGGCGCCAGCTCGCGGCGGGCGCGGATGATTTCGCCGCCGAGCTTCACGAGTTCCTGCGAAAAGCTGTCCAGCGCGGCCTCGTCAATCGCGCGTTGCTTGAGCAGCGCGTTGCGGGCGCGGACGGTGTGCATGTAACGCTGGAGCAGCGGAAGGTAGCCGGGCTGCGTCTGCGCGAGCAGCAGATCCAGAAACCGCCGCCGCGCGCGCGCCGCGCCCTTGACCAGTTGCACATCTTCCGTGCAAAAGACCACCGTCCGCAGCGCGCCGAAATAGTCCGCGAGCCGTTTCACCGGCCGGCCGTCGAGCGACAGGTTCCGTTCGCGGGCCGACCAGTAGATTTTGATTTCGCGCTCGCCCGCGCCGATGACTTTTCCTCCGACAAAATAGCCGCGCTGCCCGTGCCGGATCATCTGCGCGCCGCCGACGCCGCGGAACGACCGCAGCGTGGCCATGAGATAAATGGCTTCGAGGATGTTCGTCTTGCCCTGCGCGTTGTCGCCGAGCAGCAGGTGGAAGCCGGGCGCGAAATCCGCGTCCAACCGCGCATAATTGCGGAAGTCCCGGAGTCGCAGATGGGCCAGATGCACGCGGAGAAAATAGGAGCGCGGACGGCCCGTCCGCGAGTTTTTTCAACGCAGGGAACCGCAAACTTTGATTTATCAGGCAAAAAATGTTTTCATCCATGCATGATTCCGTGCGTGATATTTGAGGACGAGCACCTGCTGGTGGTTCACAAACCCGCCGGTTGGAACACGCACGCGCCCGGCCCGTTCGCAGGCGAGGGCATCTACGACTGGCTGCGCCACCGCGAGCCGCGCTGGTCTTCGCTCGCCATTCTCCACCGGCTCGACAAGGAAACCAGCGGCGTCCTTGTCTTCGGCAAAACGCCGCCGGCCAACCGCTCGCTCACGGAGCAGTTCATACACCGGCGCGTCCGCAAAAAATATCTGCTGTTGACTGATCGAACCGCGCCGAAAAGCTGGTTGACCGTCAAAACCGCGCTCGTCCGGGTTGGCGAAAAATATGTGAGCCGGTCGCCGCACGCGGGCGGAGAACTTGCGGAAACGAAATTTCACAGCAGCCGAGGTAACGAGGCTCAAATTAAAATCGGAAATCGGAAATCGGAAATCGGAAATGAATCAGAGCCTCCTCACGTCGGCTGCTACGCGGCAGTCGAAGCCGAACCGCTGACCGGACGGACGCACCAAATCCGCGTCCACGCAGCGGAGAGCGATTTCCCGATTCTCGGCGACACGCTTTACGGCGGCACACCGGCGGCACGCCTGTTTCTGCACGCGGCGGAAATTTCCTTCGCCCATCCGGCCACAAACAGGCCGGTCACATTTTCCGCGCCGGCGGATTTCGGAACTGATTTGGAGTGCGGTGACACGTCACCGCTTTCCGACGAGGCGACACGTCGCCTCGTTCAAAAGCGCGGACATGTCCGCGCACTCCAAAGCAATAGCGACACGCGCCTTGCGTTGCGCGCGGCGATGATTGACCCGCAGGAAACAGACGCCTTCCGCGTGATTCACGGCGCGGGCGACGGCTGGCCGGGGTGGCATGTCGAACGGCTGGGCGATTTTCTGCTCTCGCAATCCGAACGACCGCTGCGCGCCGATCAGCGTGAAGAATTGGCACGGCTCGCAAAGATATTTTCCGCGCGCGGGGCGTATCACAAAATCCTGTCGCGACAGGTCCGGCGCGCCACGGTCGCCGATTCGTCGCCGCAACTTGTCCTTGGGCAGGCCGCGCCGGAGCGGTTCGAGATTTTGGAAAATGGCGTCCGTTTCGAGATGAGCTTCCACGAAGGTTATTCCGTGGGTTTATTTTTGGACCAGCGCGACAACCGCCGCCGTTTTTTGACCGGCCACATTGCCGCGGACTTTCCGCTTCAGGTAGGACAAGCGTCGCGCCTGTCTCCATCAATTTCCGAAAAGATTTCCAAAGAAATTGGAGACAGGCGCGACGCCTGTCCTACGGTGCTGAACACTTTTGCCTACACCTGCGGCTTCTCCGTGTGCGCGGCCATGGCCGGCGCGCGGACGACCAGCCTGGATCTCTCGAAAAAATATCTCGAATGGGGACGGCGCAACTTCATGCTGAACGGCCTTGATCCGGCGGCGCACGATTTCATTTACGGCGACGCGTTTGACTGGCTGCGGCGGCTGGCGAAAAAAGGCCGTGTGTTCGATGCCATGGTGCTCGACCCGCCAACGTTTTCGCAGTCGAAGGAACGCGGCGCATTCCGCGCGGAAAAAGATTACGGCAAACTTGTCACCGCCGCGCTGCCGCTCATCAAACCGGGCGGAATTCTGTTCGCCTCGACAAACGCGGCGGACTGGCCGCCGGAAAATTTTCTCGCGGGCGTGGAGGCGGCGGTTCGCGCCGCGAAGCGGCAAATTCTGCAACGGCATTACGTCCCGCAGCCGCCGGATTTTCCAGTCAGCCGCGCCGAACCGGCGTATTTGAAAACGGTTTGGGTGCGAACCGGATAAGCGGCGTGCCAGATGCCGGGGAGCAGGCGTTTGATCCCGTTCAAGCCGGGTTAAAGGATCAAGCGGTTGCGGGGCCGGTTCACCCGATGAAACCATTTCATCCGTCGCGAGACTGGTTTCCTTTTTTTTGGCGTGACAAGGCATCCGTTTTTGGGCATTAGAGCGCGAATGGATGCTGGTTTGAACATGCCCCGCCTCATTTCGGATGCGTTTCTCCGCGGCATCCGGGCGGCCCGGCTTGAAACTCCGGCCAGCACGAGGGATGGTTCATGAGCGACGGACTGGTCAGCATTGTTGTTCCCTGTTACCGCTCGGAGAAATCCCTGCCGGAACTGGTCGAACGCATATTGCGGGTTGCCGCGGAACTGGGCCGCGACTTCGAGATCATCCTCGTGGACGACCGCAGTCCGGACGGGACTTGGGAGATGCTCCAGTCGCTGAAGGCGAAGCATGGCCGTCAACTTAAAATCATCCGGCTCCTCAAAAACGCGGGCCAGCACAATGCGCTCCTCTGCGGCATGCAACTCGCCAACGGCGACGTGGTGATCACAATGGACGACGATTTGCAGAATCCACCGGAGGAAATACCCAGACTCATCGCCGCCATTGCAAGCGGCTACGACCTCGCCATCGGGGCTTACGAACAGAAGAAGCACTCCGCCGCGCGCAACGCGGGCGGCGGCCTCGTTGACCGGGTGCTGCGGCGGATTTTCAAGCTGCCGCCCGACTTTCAGCTCACCAGTTTCCGCGCGGCGCGGCGGGAGGTCGTGCAGAACGCCTGCCGCATGGGCGGCGTTTATCCCTACGTCACCGCGATGCTGCTCTCGCACGCGGGCAACCAGGTCAATGTCGTCGTGCGCCATGAGCCGCGAAAATTTGGCGCTTCAAACTACAACCTCCGTCGCAGCCTCTCCCTCGCAGCCAACCTGCTGCTCAACTACTCGTCGTATCCGCTCTACCTCGTTGGCGCGTTGTGCGGGTTCGCGTTCCTGCTGGCGATCGGGTTTGGGGCGTTCGTGCTGCTGCGGACGTTTTTGAGCGGCAGCATTGTGCCCGGCTGGGCAAGCACCGTCATCATCGTTTCATTCCTCAACGCGCTTACGTTGTTGAGTCTCGTCATTTTTGGCCTCTACCTTTCGCGGCTGAATCTTCAGATCAGCCAGTCCAAACCGCGCTTCACCATCAGTGAGCAGCATCAATAGAAAAACATTGCTCGTCCTCGCGGCGTCGCTTTACCAGTTGGAGGCGATTAAAACCGCGCGCCGCCTGGGCTGCCGCGTGATCACGACCGACAACCGGCCCGACAATCCCGGCCACGCCTTTGCCGACCGTGCTTACGGCGCCGACACGTGTGACCTTGGCGCGGTGCTTGCCATCGCGCGCGCCGAACGCATCGCCGGCGTAATCGCGCCTTGCACGGATGTCGCCATGCCCACAGCGGCGGCCGTGGCGGCCCAACTGGGTTTGGCAGGGCCACCAGCTAACAGCACCCGGATTGTTTGCGACAAGGCCGACTTCCGCGACTTTCAGGCGGCCAATGGGTTGCCGCACCCGCTTTTCCTTAAACTTGAATCGCCTGACGTGCTCCCGGGGCTGGAAGCCGCAGAGCGATGGATTGTAAAGCCCTGCCAGTCTTCGGGCAGCAAGGGCATCCGCGTGGTGAGCGGCCTCATGGAACTGCGTTCCGCGCTGCCCGACGCGTTTAGCTTCAGTAAATCCGGCGCGGTCATCGTCGAGGAGTTCTTGCCCGGCCATCAGGGAACGTGTGACGGTTGGTTGTCAGCGGGCAGAATCGCATGGCATTGCCTTTTGGACCGCCAAACCGTGCCACTGCCGTTCGTTGCCACCAACGGTCATCATTTGCCAACCACACTTTCACCAGCGGATCAGGCGCGCGTGCTTGACGCAATCGGAGAGGTCTGGCGGCGTTTGGGGGTGACGGATGGGCCGTTCGACTGTGACTTTGTGGTGAACCCCGAAGCTGTTTTCATTCTCGAGCTTAGTCCGCGCCTTGGCGGCAATTCGATCTCCCAACTGATCCAGCTTGCCTTTGATTTTGACATCGTCGAACATGCAGTTAGTTGGGCCTGTGGTGACGAGTTGGGGCCGCTGCCGGTCCGACCGCCGCGCCCTTCAGCCGTCGTCATTTTAGGCGCGGATCGGGCCGGGGTTTTGCGCTACCGCGAGGACGAGGCTGCGCGATTGGCGCATGAACCGTGGGTGCGTTCCCTCGCGTTCGACCTGCCGCCGGGCGCGCGGGTCGGGCCGTTCACCGACGGGCGGCGGCGGGTGGGGCAAGCGTTGCTCGTCGCGGACACACGTGCGGAACTGGATCAGCGCGTGGCAAAATTGCGCCATGGCCTTGCAGTGAACGCGAGTTGACCGGAAGGAAATAGCGAATGAAAGAGCAATATAAACCTACAGACTGTAACGTATTGTTGGTTCAGCCGCGATCGGCTGTCCACATGGATTTGAATGTAATCCCCTTTGGTCTGATGTCCATAGCATCGAGCCTGCGTAATGCCGGTTATAGACCAATGGTAGTCAATCTCAACCTGGAACCGATCCAGATTCTTAAGAACTATTTATCAAACCCTGATTTGCTTTATATCGGATTCAGCGTTTTTACCGGTCCGATGATTAAAGATGTCCTAGAGCTTAGTCGCAAAATACGTCAAGTGTCGCCACGAGTATCCCTGGTGTGGGGCGGACCGCATCCGACAATCATGCCGGAGTTGACGGCGGCGCATTCACTGGTGGATGTGGTGTGTCGCGGTGAGGGCGAACAATCGGCGGTGGCCTTGGCAAAGGCATATTCAGAACATACGGATTTAAAAGGGATCCCTGGTATTACTTTCAAGCGTGATGGTGAAATTATTTCAACAGAGAAATCGGTTCAGGATGACCGTGGCGGCGCAACCTTTGCGATGGACCTTGGCTCAATAGATCTCAAGCCTTATATCTTTAGAAATCGCGGCAAGAAATGCGCTGTCTTTATCTCCAGTCGCGGCTGTCCTTTTCGCTGTTCATTCTGTTGGAACGTGTCTTTTTTGAATCGTAAATATCGCGGCTGGAAAGTCGAAACGGTTCAACAGGAATTACAGCCCTTACTGTCTGGCGGGGTGGAAAAAATACTGCTTTTGGACTCCTTTGTCGGACCGATTTCACGCGTCCGGGCTTTGGGCCAGTTTTTTCAGAACCAGGGCATCGAATGGGCTATTGAGGATGGCTGCCGGGTGGATTTACATGGTAATGAGGAGTTTTTTCAAACGGTGGTTGGGACCGGTTGCACGCACATAACATTCGGGGCTGAATCCGGCTCGCAACGAATCCTCGATATGATGCAAAAAGATATTACGGTCGAAGATATTCTGCGCAGCGCGACGGCGCGTAAATCTTTTCCGTTGGGCGCCCGATATCAATGGATGGTCGGTGTTCCCGGCGAGACAGAGTCGGACGTTATGCTTACGGTCAAACTGATTGATCAAATATGCCGGATAAACCCGCTTTCTGGTCACAGTATGGATGTCTATGCCCCCTATCCCGGTAATCCCATGTATAACATGACGTGTGAAGCCGGCTGGCATCCCCCCAAAGATTTGCAAGCATGGGGACAATTTCGTTGGGAAGGAGAATATCCGCATCACCAGGGCCGAACTTGGTTCTACAAGAGCGTGTTCTATTCGAATTTTTTCTATCGGTATAAGACATTGGCGAAGTATTCCGCCTATACTTCAAAAGCACAGCGGCTTTTCCGTCTGATCCGTGTGCTGCTACACCCCTTCGCGGCGTTTCGATGGACCACTAGAACGTTTCGTTTTCCCTTAGAATACAGACTTGCAGAAAAGATGCGGGTGTATTTTGAACTGATTTCAGCATGGATTCGTCGCAAGGAGAATTAAGATTGATTCGGACCCGTTCTCGGGGTAATTGGTTTACTTATCTCGGTAGCAATCATAAAAGCAGGGCTGATGTTTTCTCATGAATAACATACCATTTTGCCGGGCAGTCATGCAGGGCCGCGAGTTGGAATATGCGGCCAAAGCATTTGCGGGCGGCCACATCATGGGCGACGGGCCATTCACAAAACAATGCCAGGCGCGGCTGGAGTCGGCGCTGGGCGTGCGCAAGGCGCTGCTCACCACCTCCTGCACACACGCGCTGGAGATGACGGCCCTTCTTCTCGACGTCCAGCCGGGGGATGAGGTTATCGTGCCGTCGTTCACCTTTGTCTCGACGGTCAATGCGTTTGTGCTGCGCGGCGCAAAGCCGATGTTTTGCGACATTCGACCTGACACCCTGAATCTGGATGAAGCCAGGCTGGAGGTGCTCATCACTATGAGAACCAAAGCCATTGTCCCGGTGCATTACGCCGGGGTTGGCTGCGAAATGGACGCCATCATGGAGATTGCGCGGCGGCACGGCGTCGCGGTGGTGGAGGACAACGCGCACGGCCTGTTCGGCAAATACAAGGGACGCTGGCTGGGAACCTTCGGCTGCCTGGCGACCCAGAGCTTTCACGAAACCAAGAACTTCACCTGCGGTGAAGGCGGCGCGCTGCTCGTCAATGACGAACGCCTCATCGAGCGTGCCGAGATCATCCGCGAGAAAGGCACCAACCGCAGCCGGTTTTTCCGCGGTCAGGTGGACAAATATACATGGGTGGACATCGGTTCCAGTTACGTCGTGGCGGACATATTGGCCGCGTTTCTCTTTGGCCAGTTGGAGCAGTGCCCTGCCATCCAGGACCGGCGTCGCGCCATCTGGGAGCAATACGATGCCGGCTTGCGCGACTGGTGCGCGACCTGGGGCGTCCGCCAGCCGGTGGTGCCAGCACACTGCGAGCAGCCGTTCCACATGTATTACCTGCTGCTGCCTTCCTTGGAAAAGAGGCAGGCGCTGATTACTTATCTGCGCGAGCGAGGTATTCAGTCCGTCTTCCACTATCTGCCGTTGCATCTTTCGGACATGGGGCGGCAGTTCGGCGGCCAATCCGGTCAGTGCCCGGTGACCGAGGATGTCAGCGATCGGCTATTGCGCCTGCCGTTTTACAACACGCTCGATGAGGCGACTCAAGCGCGAGTCATCGAAGAAGTTAAACAATTCAAGCCATGATTAGCCGCGGGCATCCGGAGGCCGGTTTGAGCGGGACTGTATACGCACCCAATGCCGAGGGCGTTTTCGTCCCCGATGTGCCGCTTGCACATCGCGACGAGGAATATGATCCACGAGGTTTTGATATATTGTGGGAAATGCAGGTCCGACATTTTTGGTATCGTGGGCGTCATAGATTCCTGCTCCATGCGACAAAACGCGCATTGCGCGATTTCTGTTCGTCGCGGTCTTCTTTGGCCGTGATTGACCTGGGCGGCGGATGCGGAGGTTGGGTAAAATACCTGGTTGACCGCAAGCCTGCCGCTGTCACCGAGATTGCGCTTGCCGATTCGTCGCTGTTGGCGCTGCAACGCGCCGGCACGCTGTTGCCGGCGAGTGTAAAACGCTATCAGGTGGATCTGCTGAATCTTCGATGGCAAGCGCGTTGGGACGTGGCGTTTGTTCTCGATGTTCTGGAACATCTGGATGATGACGAGGCGGCCATCCGGGAAATCGCGACGGCGTTGAGGCCGGGCGGCCTGCTGCTTGCCACCATGCCGGCGCTGCAATTCTTCTGGAGTTATAATGATGAGATGGGACATCGCCGCCGGTATAACCAGCAGGATTTAGCCCGACTGGCGGATGCTGCGGGCTTGCGTTTACTCTCAGCTCGTTACTTTATGTTCTTTTTAAGTCCGCTGCTCTGGATGAGCCGCTCCCGGCCGGGAACAGCCAAACTCACGCGTGACCAGAAGCTGAAACTTGCGGCCCGGGCTCATCGGCTTCCGATTGCTCCTGTTAACGAGGTGCTGGCGGCAATGTTTAGTATGGAAACGCCGCTGGGGCACTGGGTCAAATTTCCGTGGGGGACTTCAATTTTGGGTTTGTTTCAAAAGCCCGACCAAAACTAGATGCACGCGCTTATGGATCAACACAACGCAAAGCCCCCCGTTTCAGATGGAAAGTCCACGTTCCGCCCAGGAGTGGGGCGGCAAACCGGTCTGTGCTCCATGACCGAGGATGTCAGTGACCGGTTGTTGCGCCTGCCGTTGTTCAACACGCTTGATGACGCCAGCCAGGCGCAAGTCATTGATGGAGTGATCGGTTTTCAACCATGAACTTCGTTGACCGCATCACCCGGGTGTTGAGTCTGCCCGCCGCCTACCGCGCATTCTCGCAGTTGGTCGCCAAAGACCATTGGAAGGGGTATCTCACGGAATCTGCGTCAGGATCGCGGCAAGTTCGTCCGCCAACGCCGCGAGTATGAACGGCTCGCAGCCACCAGCTTTTCCAAACTGGATACCCACGTCCGCCACGACCTGCTCCGTATCCCCTACACCAATCTCATCATGCGCTGCTGCAATCCGGTTCCGGCAGGTGATGAGATTCTCGTCAACTCGCATCAGGCTTATAGCCAAAAAACCGTGACACCGGAAGGTTTTCAAAGCAGTTTACCGGCCCATCCACGGGTATTTCCAAAACCTGTTCTTGCAGCGCGTGACCAAGCAGGTGTGTCAGCACCTGCGCGCTCCAGTAATATAAATAACGCGACCACCATTTAATCGGCTGGCCCAACACCGGCGGCGGCGGCCGCTGTGGCGGCATGGCTGCCATGTTTCCCACTATCCAGACACTATTGCCGCCGCGCAAGGTGTCGGTAATTTCACGCAGCACCGGAGCCATCGGATCCGGCTCGTTCAGTTTTTCCCATGCCAGGTCGTTGCGATGCACCTTGTGTGAGTTAATCGGAGGCACGGTCACCCAATGGGCTTGGCCGCGATAATACCGGTCGAACGTGATCCCCTCAAACGCGCTTTCCACCACGATCAGGTCCCCCGCTGAAGCCTTCTGGTTAAGAGCGGCGGCAATCAGATCCACATTGCTCCGCCGCGTATGCGCTTCCTCCCAGGCTGATCTTGCATTCCAAGTCATCATCACCACGATGAATCCGATGCGGAGCAACCCCCAAGGGCGTAGCGCCGGCCAGTTCGCAGCCAACATTCCATCGAGCGAAATAGCGCAGAGACAGAGCATTTCGACGTAATACCACACTTGTGTCACAAACTGTAATTTCAGCAGAAAAGCCATATACCCGGTGATTCCGAGAATCATGCTTGCCATGCAGAACAGCGCCAGGTCGGCGCGGATCCGGGCAGTGATTGCCACGGCAGCCTCCTGGTTCCGCACTTGGCGCTGGCGTGTTCTCTGTATCATGAGTGCCGCAACAGATCCGACCAACAGAAGCATAATCCAGAGCCAGACCTCCGGACCGTTATATCCTGATCGAGCACTGCTCTGTGCCGTCAGGGCTTTGTTAAGTGTATACCACAGAATTGAGGGATCGAAGGATAAAGGCTGGTGCATAGACCTAGTAGCTGTGCCTTGGTGGAAAATGGACCAGTATATCGCCATGGATGCGTCGGACACGGCGCCGATTCCAATCAGCGCCCACAGCGTCTTCCACTGTCGTCGGCGAAGTGTCACCATGGCTCCGCCGGCCAGTATCGCAGCCAGAAAAATGACGTCATAATAGACGCATTGGACGAAAAGAAAGCAGACAAGCCCCGCCCAAAGCACCCGCGCCCGCGACGGAAATTCCACCACCCGCCAGATTGTTCCGAAACTAAGCACTAACAGACAACTCGCCAGGCCATAAGCCCGGTTCGCTCCCACGATGAAGATGAACGCCGGCAGACTGCCCAGCAAGGCAACGCTCAAAATCGGTGTGCGACCCCCAATCCAGCGCGAGCACAGCCACAGCGAAGCGAGGAAGAACAATCCCACATACAGCCCCAAGACACGGATGCTCGCATCACTGCCCGCCAAGCCAAGAAGATCACATCCGCGCAAAAGGAGTGGCCAGAGCAGGGGGAACGACTCGAACGACATATTGTTCCATAACTCCTTCAGCGAGGGCATCTGCGCCAGGTTGGCGGTATTGACCTCATCGCGCCAGAGCGGTCCCGCATACATCGCCGTCAGCACCAGCAGGAGCGCCGCAAACGCGGTGCCAGCCAGCGCCACTGCGGTTTCTGCCCCCGGCTTTGGCAGTCGCGGCGGAAATGCAATTTTAAGTTTGGCCTGATGATCTGTCACACGTCAATTTACTTTCCCTTGTCCAAATTATTCGGGGGCATCTTCGCAACAATGATTGAGTTTGCCATGGCTTCTTTCCGACGAACAATAGGTTGGATAAATGCCCGCTGGCGACGTGAAAGGCAATGCTAAATTTCAAATCGCCAGCAACAGCCGCTTGATTTCCTTCAGTCGCGCTTTCGCGTCCTTTTTTGTGAGACGCGGGAATTTGCCGCCGAGCGTGATGAAATCACCGTGGCGCGTGAGCATCAATTTGTCGTCCTTCACTTCAATCACGGTCACGGCTTTTTCGCTGGCAAGAATTTTCAATTCGGCAATTTGCAGCAGCAATTCCACCGCCGGCGGCAACGGGCCGAACCGGTCGCGCAATTCTTTCCGAAAATTTTCCAGCGCTGCTTTGTCGGTCGCCTGCGCAAGCTTGCGGTAGATTTCGATGCGGTGTTGCGGCTCGGTGACGTAATTGTGGGGGAGTGAGGCGATATTTTCTTCTTGGGAGGGACGGCGTGCCGCCGTCCCCGAATTCTCTTCAGTTTGGGACGGCGACACGCCGTCCCTCACGATTGAATCCATAAAATCCAGAGCCAC
>JBEKRA010000014.1:0-14610 GCA_049519195.1 Verrucomicrobiota bacterium | reverse complement strand
TTGGATTCAAATCCGACAAAACTTTTGGAAATCATCGAAATTGGAAAGCAGCTTTTGATCACGCGCGGCGCGCTCACGACGTTCAGCATCGCCAACGACGTGGCGAAATACTTCGCCATCATTCCGGCGATGCTGATGGTGACGTTCCCGGTCATCGCCCCGCTGAATGTCATGCGCCTGCACAGCCCGGGCAGCGCGATTTTGAGCGCCGTGATTTTCAACGCGCTCATCATCATCGCGCTCGTTCCACTGGCGCTGCGCGGCGTGAAGTTCCGTCCGCTCGGCGCGGCGCAAATCCTGCGCATCAACCTGCTCATTTACGGCGTCTGGGGCGTCATCCTGCCGTTCATCGGCATCAAGCTCATTGACCTCATCATCGCCGGTTTGCATTTGGCGTAATTATGAAACGAACTGTTATGGAGTGCGCGGACATGTCCGCGCTTTGGAACGACGCGACATGTCGCGTCGTTGAAAAGCGGCAACACGTTGCCGCACTCCCAAATTTTGAAAATTTATGAAAAACATTTTTGCCGAATTCGGCCGCTCCATTGTGGCGACCATTTTCTTCGCCGTCGTTTTGTGCGGTCTGTATCCGCTCGTCGTTTTCGGAATCAGCCAGTTGCTTTTTCCGAATCAGGCCAATGGCAGCCTGCTCGTGGACAAATCCAACACGGTTCGCGGCTCGACATTGCTCGCGCAGAATTTCACCGGCGCGCGGTTTTTTCATCCGCGCCCGTCGGCGGCAGGCTCGAACGGCTACGACGCCACCAGTTCCGGCGGCAGCAACCTCGGCCCGACTTCGTCCAACCTGGTGGCGAACATCACGGCGAACATCGCCACCTACCGTTCCGACAACAACCTCGCGACGAACGCGCCGGTGCCCGCCGACGCCGTAACTGCTTCCGGCAGCGGCCTCGACCCGCACATCAGCGTGGCGAACGCGGAAATTCAGATTCCGCGCGTCGCCAAGGCGCGCGGCCTTTCAGAAGAACAAGTTCGCAAATTGGTCCAGCAAAACACGAGCGGTCGCGACCTCGGCGTTTTTGGCGAGCCGCGCGTGAACGTGATGACGTTGAACTTCGCGCTCGACGGCCTGGCCGGCAAATGAAAGGCGGCGTGAACTCTCCACCTTCATCGGCCTGGCCGAAAGATGAACGGGGAACTGCCGCCGCCAGCTTTTCGGCGCACGGCCAAAAAATTCTCGACACGATCCGGAAACGGGCATAGACCATCAACCAGTTGGAGAATCCGGGCCTCCAGAAATGGAGGTTGCGAGTTTATTCAAACCCTCAACAGGAGAAATCGAATATGAATGCAAATTTGAAGTGGATTACAATCTTGCCGCTGGTTTTTGTTTGCGGATGCGCCGGAACGGCGCTCCATCACACGTTCGCTGATTATTCCGGCGTATACGCACAATCAATGAACGAACAATTGTTGCTGAACCTCGCGCGACTTTCACAGAATGAGCCGCCCTATTTCATCCAGTTCAGCGCAATGAACGCGAACTTCACCTTCCACTCCTCCCTTACTTTCTCTCCTTCCGGCACCTTGCTTCCGGATGCGGCCAAAAACACCGTTACCCTGGGGGGAAGTGCGCTGGCCGAAGTGACCGAAAACCCGCAGTTCAATTTCGTTCCGCTTGCCGGCGAGCAGTTTGCAAGCGCGATTAACAAACCGATATCGAAAGAACTTTTCTTCACGTTATATGATCAGGGATTCCATGCCGATTTACTCATGCGGGCTCTCGTCTCTTCCGTCCGGAGAACCAATGGAGAGGTTTGGGTCAACAACCCAAACTCCCGCAATTATGCCAAGTTTCTAAAGTTCTGCGACGTGTTATATCGAGCGCAACTTGATCATTATTTGATCGTCAAAAAAGGCAATGCGTCGGAGTCGGTCCGTTTTCGCGATGCCAAAATGAGTGATGTGGTTGGCGCAATCGGCGCCGGGCTTGGTGTGACGAATGCGGCAACAAGCGCCGGGTTTACCGTGACGAATGCGGAAAACGGAACCAACCTGGACTATGTCCTCACAAAGTCTCATGACGATGTTCGGTTTGAATTCGACACCAACGCCTATACCATGTCCCCAACCGATGATGTCTTTTTGAATGAGTTGAAGGAATTGGGATTAATTGATCGGCAAACTAATACCATTAAGTCTGTTGAAGTCATGAAAGCCCTTAACATCATCAAAAACCCTTTCGAGGACGATGTTTTTCAAATGCGAACCTTCCTGTCAACCATGTATGCCGTTGCAAGAGAAGAGGTCTATTTCAAACACAAATACGACACACCGGATCATAGCGGTCTTGATTCCAAAGATGTTCATAATGGGTTCACAAATGATGATTACGGTTATGCTTACAAAGTGGGACAAACAAATTTCATACGGCCCATTCTTACAATGACCGGATTTCAGCCAAAAATCTATTCAAACCTGACCATACTCGTCAAAGAGCCCTTCAATAAAACGCAATATATGATTGCGGATTGCAACGGTGACATTGATGAGCACAATAACCGCGTGTTTTCACTGTTATCGCTTTTGTTTGTGGATGTTGCGATTGACCCGAAGGACCTTCCAGTCCAGCAATTAATTCAAGTTCACTGACGCATATGGATCAATTGCCGTTCGGCGACAATCACAACCATGAAAACCAAAAACAAATCACTGGCGGCCATCAAAAAGGAAATCAGCCGGAAAAAGGCATTTCTCAACCAGGTCCATTCCGCCCGGCAGGCCGTGCGCGGCTACAACACCGTGCCGGTGGCGCAGCGCGGCGCGACCGCCGCGCCCTTGCGCATGATGCTCGCCGCCGCCCCCGCCAAGCGCACCTTCAACCTCCTCGCCCAGGGCGATTCGTGGTTCGATTATCCGCCCGGCACGGACCTGATTGATTGCCTGCACTCCTTTCACGGCCACGCCATCACCAACATCGCCGTCGCCGGGTCCACCCTGAACGACGAGGCTTACGGCCCCGTCCCCCGCGAATTGTTCGGCCTGCCAATCGGCCCCCGGCAATCGGACGACCCCGACCGCATCACCGAGCTGGTGCATCACATCCAGCAGGGCGGCGAGCAGGGCAAATTTCAGGCCCTGCTCCTTTCCGCCGGCGGCAACGACATCGCCGGCGACGAATTCTTTCCCTTCATCAACAACGCCCGCTCCGGCCTCTCGCAGGTCAATCAATCCGTCCTCGACGGCGTCATCAACGGCACGTTCCGGGCCGCCTACGAATATCTCATCACCACCGCGCTGGCGGCGGCCAAAGACGCGGGCGTCACCATGCCAGTTTTCACGCACGGCTACGATTATCCGTGGCCGGACGGACGCGGCGTGTTTTCCTTTCTCGGCTGGAAAGTCGGGCCGTGGTTCGACCCCACCTTCAATCAAAAGAATTATCCCAACGCCAGCCCCGCCGATTTGCGCCTGCGCCACGACATCGTCGTGCAATTCATGGATTCCTTGAACGCCATGCTGGAAGGGCTGGCGCAAAAGTATTCCGGGCAGGTCTTTCACGTGAACCTCACCGGCACGCTCAAATCCACCGCCGATTGGGCCAACGAACTGCATCCCGGCAACGACGGTTTCCAGGCGCTGGCGGACAAGATTGACGCCGCACTGCAAGCGAACATCTCTTGAATCCGTGATAATTCGTGAAATTCGTGTCTAAAAAATGCTGGACATAATTTGGCGGCGGACGGATTCTGCCGGGCGAAAGCCGTAGGAGACGACGTGAGGAGTCTAATTTGGAATTTGGAATTCGGAGTTCGGAATTGAGCCAGATAGGGTCTCGTGACCTCGACTCCTACGAATCCGAAGATGGCGGGGGATTTGGCGGACATTGCAAGGTAGGGCGGTCGCTGCTGCGCCGCCCTGATATTGGGGCTGCGCGGCAACGCAGCCCTACCGAGAAACGATGGCGGGGGATTTGGCGGGGGACAGAATCCTTCTCCGCGCTGGGGAGAAGGTGGTCGCAGACCGGATGAGGTGTTGGCGGTGGCGGCGGGCATTAAATGCTTGCCAAAGTTTGGCGACAGGCGTATCCACGGTGAAATTGTTGGCCGTCCTGCATAAACATATTCACGGTTTGATCGAGGCTTTAGGGGTCGGCGACAGCTAACTTTGATTTATTTATGAAGAAACGACCAAGTGTTAAAAGTTCGATTTCCAGCCAAGATTTGCTGCCGAAAATCATAGATGAGGAACTTGTCGACGATCTTGACGAGGCATTAGAAATCATCCCCTACAACTTCTCAATCACGGCATATGGTGCTGATTATCCCGTGGACTCGCTGGTGAAGCGCATTGAAGCAAAGGATATTGTTGTGCCTCGATTCAGTTGGGAGGATGAAGGTTCGGATATCGTAGGCTTTCAGCGTGAATATGTTTGGCCCCGAACGAAAACTGATAGATTCATCGAATCGCTTCTGCTTGGACTGCCGGTGCCGGGAATCTTTCTTGTGAAAGAGCAATCAGGCCGGTTGCTTGTGCTCGACGGCCACCAGCGGCTCTACTCGCTTAGTTCTTACTACCAAGGCGTGATTCACGGCATTGAATTTCGGCTTGATGGTGTCCAAGAGCGCTTCAAAAATAAACGCTATAAGGACCTCGATGTTGAAGACCGCCGCAGACTTGATGACAGCATTATCCACGCTACGGTAATTCGTCAGGACGAGCCAGCCGAAGACCAGAGCAGTATCTATATGATTTTTGAAAGGCTTAATACCGGAGGCGTTAACCTTCAACCCCAAGAAATTCGAGTCGCCCTCTATCATGGTGAATTTGTCCGTGTGCTGCGAACACTCAATGATGATCCCCAGTGGCGGATGCTTTATGGAAATAAATCCAAACGCCTGAAGGATCTCGAAATGATTCTTCGTTTCTTTGCATTTTTCTATTATGCGCATAAGTATAGCAGCCCGATGAAAGTATTTCTCAATAGCTATATGGCGAGTAACCGAAATCTACAGAAACAATCTGAAAAGGACCTTCAATCAGCTTTTCGCAATACCGTTTCGATTCTCGCCGAAGCAGTCGGTGCTCGTGCGTTTCGGCCAGTTCGTGCTGTAAACGCCGCCGTTATTGACTCTGTAATGACCGGGCTGACACGCCGGCTGGCTAAGGGGCCAATCAAAGACAAAAAGCAGCTTGCGGAAAAGTATGAGGGGCTTTTGTTAAATGATGATTACCGCAAGGCCGTTGAAACTGGCACCTCACAGGAGGCAAATGTGTCAAATAGACTTCGCCTTGCAACGGAAGCGTTTTCAGAAGTAAAATGACTGGAAAAGCTGAAGTTGACCGTCAGAGGCAACAGCTCGACGCTACTTTTAAGCGCGCAGCCAACATAAACGCTGATGCGGAACTCATTTCTAACTTCGCGCGGCACCTTTGTGTCCTTGTATCAGGATTCCTAGAACAAGCAGTTATCGAATATCTAATTGAATACGCAAGAATACACAGTGATGCGAGGGTTCAACAACATGTTGAAAAACGGTTGCGTCACCTTACGAATCTGAGTTCACAACGTCTGATTGATACTATTGGTGGCTTCGATTCCGATTGGCGACGCGATATGGAATTATTTCTTGTTGATGAACTAAAGGACGCAGTGAATGGCATTGTTGATCTACGCAACCATATCGCTCACGGAAAGTATGTCGGGATTACTATGGTTCGGGTTCAGAACTATTATGACCGAATCAAAATTGTAGTAGAACATATAGGTGTGCTTTGTGGCGTCTAACAAATCTCGATTTCTGGCCGCACTGTCAATTGAGAGAAAAGCTTAAACGCTGAAACCTGAAAGCCGCGTCATCCGCGGTCAACTTTATCTGGTTGTGTGGTCCAATGAAGAAAAGGTGCGGCCCCAGCGCGGCAGCCAATGATTCTCTTTATTGAAGGAAAGGACCACACCGGTGGCACGGCCCACGATCTGGCCGCGCGCCACTGTCCCGAAATAACGCGAATCAAAGCTGTTGTCGCGATTGTCGCCCATCATGAAATATCGGCCCGGCGGGACCTGAACCGGCCCGAAGGTGCGCATCGCTGCAATACCATTGATGGCCATCACGGCGTGGGGAGATTCGGGAAGTTCTTCCGTGGCGAAAATGCCGCGTTCGCGCTCAATCCCGGAAAGTTGCGCTGCCATTCCCGGATCGGCTGGCGCATATTCCACGGGCTGGCCGTTGATGATCAATTGTTCATTTCGCAGTTCAACGGTGTCGCCGGGCAGTCCGATGACACGTTTGACCAGCCGCTGTCCATCCTTCGGTGAGTAGAACACGACAATATCGCCGCGCTGCGGATTGCTCCACCCGGCGATGTGCCAGGTGGTGAACGGCACCTTGAGGTCGTAGGCCAGCTTGTTCACAAAAACGCGGTCGCCTTCGAGAATGGTCGGCTTCATTGAGCCGGTGGGGACATCGTTCCAATCCGCCAAAGACGACCGGACGGAAAACAGGATGAGCGCAAGGATTAAAAGCGGGCGGATTTCCTGCCGCCACCAGCGGCGGGCCACAGCACGATATTTTTCCACATTCATGGGGCTTTGACATCGTGGCAAGACTCCCGTTCATTTTGCGGTATTGAACATAAAGCATTGCATAAAGGCATCAGTCCTGATTTGAACTGCGGCTGGCATCAAATTCAATTCCGGTTGCATGTGTTCCCATCAAAGGGCAAATACTGAAATTGCGAAAGCTGAAACGCTGCCCAGTGAAATAGACCATGTAATTTCACGGGCCAAGGGAAAGCTGAAACGCTGAAACGGAAAAGCGGTCATCGTCGAATTGGACCCACACGAGATCGGATAGAGGTGCCCGGGGACTGGACAAAAAATGGAGTTCAACGGAACCGGACATCCAGTAGTGTGGGAGGACTACCCGATTATTAAAACCGCATGAAGAAATCCCAGGTCTCTTTTGCAATCCAGTTGACATTAGATCCGGGATCCCGCGCCGTATCTGTATGCGGACCTACGAAGGAGCCAAATACCACGGGATATTCCTTCGGACACCCCTTGAATTCAGTGGTGATATGTGTGGGGGTGGTTGTGACGGGTATTTCGGGCAGTTCTTTAACCCCGTTGTCTTCGAGGTGCGTCAGGACGCAATACTTCCCGCCCTGTTTTCGCGCATCCGAGAAGACATATGTGCAGGTGCCGTCCTTGGTGCCGGTCGTGCTGTAAAACGCAATGCGTTGGTGTGTGTTGGTGGGAAGATAGATGTTCCAATTGGCCGGAGCATAACAGGCAACGGCGCGCAGATCTTTCTGGTATTCCAACGAGAGCGAGTAGGTGACCATCGCGCCGAAGCTGAAGCCGCAGCAAAAGATGCGGGAGGTATCCACGTTCAGCTTGTCCTTGAACAGTGCGAGCATGTCGCCAAAGAAAACATGGTCCTTATCATCACGCCCCCGCCATGGAGACCAGTCGGTGTATCCCTGGGGCGCCACGAAAATGACGGGAACATTATCCCGTTCCGCATAGGTCTTAAGCCCGTAAAAATGTTCTTTCACCATCACATTCATGTTCCCGCCCATATAGTGCATGGCAAAAATCAACCGGTAGGGTTTGTTTTTGTCGTAATTGGTGGGGATGTCAATGATGTATTGGCGGGTAAGACCGGCGCTCGTGATCGTGTTCGTGTGGATGCCGCTTTTGAAATCCACAAGCTCTTTGCCGCGACCAACGCTGGGGATGGGAGCGTTCTTCAATTTACGAGAGGCATCAACGTGTGATGAGGATGGGCTTACGGTGCTGCACGAGGTGAATATGGCCAAAGAAATCACTGCGAAAGAAATGGTCTTTACGAAAGATATGGTCTTTATCATTGGGTTGTTTCCTGTTGAATTATTGATTGAATTGATATTGCGCGCCGCGCGGACACAGTGCCGCGCGGGTGAGGGAGAATTGATTTTCGGACTCACCAATCACGGCCCGATGCTGCCAGAAAGCAGTCCGGGGTGTCAATATGCTGTTTTTGGCGGTTTTCCCACGCGCCCGGAATCAGAATGAGCGGAATCATCCCGCATTGCGGGACTGCTACGGGAATTGGCGTAGCGGCGTCTCGGCAGAGCGCCGCCATCTGAAAAATATGAGGGAAAAGTTTGCGGCGGTCTGCCGACGCGCCGCTACGGAACCGGGCCATCACCTTGAAGATCCGCGTCTCACCCTCAAGAAACAGGCATTTTCTGCCTCGCGGAAGCGCCAAAATGTTGAATTTTGACCATTTACCACGTCGCGGATGGCCGGGACCGCCGCGCGGATGATGCGGCCAACATCGCGGACGACCGGGCCGCTTTCGCGGGTGACCGGGAACGTCTCGCGGATGACACGGTCAGAGTCGCGGATGGGCGGGCCGGTCTCGCGGATGATGCGGCCGGCTTCGCGAATGACCGGGAACAGGTCGCGGGCGGCGGAGTCGAGCTAATATCCGTAGCGCCTTCAGCGCATTTCAATTCGTGTCAATTCATGAAATTCGTGTCAGATCTTTGCGTCTCCGCGCCTTTGCGTTGAATCCCCAGCCACGAATCAAACTTCACGCTCGACCCGGTGCCGCAAAAATAGTTTCTTTGCGGCATGGAACCGCCCGCCATTGAACGGTTGAAGCCGGAAGATTTTCTCCGGCTCATCGAAAAGAGCCGGCTGGGAAAATTAAAAATTTATCTCGGCCAAGCCGCCGGCGTCGGCAAGACCTACGCGATGCTGGAAGATGCCCATCGCCTCAAAAAAGCGGGCGTGGACGTGGTCATCGGCTGGATCGAGACGCACGGGCGCAAGGAAACCGAGGCGCTGCTGGAAGGCCTGGAAATCATCCCGCGCAAAAAAGTGCCGCACGGCAACACCACGGTTGAGGTGCTGGACGTGGACGCCATTTTCAAACGCTATCCGACGGTTTGCATCATTGACGAGCTGCCGTTCACGAACGTCGCCGGCTCGCAGCATCCCAAGCGTTATCTCGAAGTGCATGATTTGCTGCTCGCGGGCATCAACATCATCACGGCGATGAACATCCAGCACCTCGAAAGCCTGCACGACACGGTGCTGCGCGCGACGGGCGTGGACGTGCGCGAGCGCGTGCCGGACCGCTTTGTGCTGGAGGCCGACCAGATTGTGAACGTGGACCTGACCGCCGAGGAATTGCGCGAGCGGCTGAAGCTGGGGAAAATTTATCCCGCCGACCGCGCCGCCGCCGCGCTGGAAAATTTTTTCACGGAAAACAACTTGAACGAGCTGCGCGAACTGGCCTTGCGCGAAACCGCCAATGCGCTCGACCAGCGCCCGCGCATTGGCGCAAAGTCGCCGCCGAAGGTCAGCGAAAAAATCGCCGTCTTCATCAGCACAAATCCGGTGACGACGGCGAGGCTGTTGCGCTCAACGTCGCGGCTGGCGGGCCGGTTGAACCGCGAATGGATGGCGGTTTATGTGCGGCGCAAAAAGGAGGACCCGATGCGGATTCCGTCGGATTTGCAGCGGCAATTCATGCAGAACGTCCAGCTTGCCACCGAACTGGGCGGCAGCGTCACGGTGCTGGAAAACGAAGATGTTTGCGAGGCGCTGCTGAAGTATTGCCGTGAAAATGATGTCAACCTGGTTGTCCTTGGCACGACGGAACGGCACTGGTGGCAGTTCACGCGCCCGAACGTCCTCGAGTTTTTCATGCACCACGCGCCGGGCATTGACCTGCATATTGTGGACCCGAACAATTAAGAATCGCGCGTCCCGCCGAGGCGCAGCAGATGCAATGTCTTGCCGGCCTGCTTGAATTTTTCCCGCGCGGTGGCGCGGTCAATTTTTATTGGATTCGCGATTTACGATGCGCGATTGACGCACTCACTCCAAACTTTCGGGCGGCGGGCAAATCGTAAATCAAAAATCGCAAATCGCAAATGACTACGCCGTCGTGGCGACTTCCACCGGCTCGGGCGTGTCGAGGAATCCCTGCAAATGGCGGACGCGCGTCGGGTGGCGCAATTTGCGCAGCGCCTTGGCCTCGATCTGGCGGATGCGTTCGCGCGTGACGTTATACATCTTGCCGATTTCCTCGAGCGTGCGTTCGTAGCCGTCGAGCAGGCCGAAACGCATTTCGAGGATTTTCCGCTCGCGGTCGGTCAGCGTCGTCAGCACGTCGCTCAATTTTTCGCGGAGCAGGCTGTAGCTGGTGACTTCCGACGGGTTTTCCGCCGATTTGTCCTCGATGAAATCGCCGACGCTCACGTCGCCGTCGTCGCCGACGGGCGCATGGAGCGAGACGGGCTGCTGCGCCATTTTCAGGAGCGCGTGGATCCGGGACACCGGCATGTGCATTTCATCGGCGATTTCCTCCGGCGTCGGCTCGCGGCCCAGCTCCTGGGTGAGCTGCTTTTGGGCGCGCCAGAGCTTGTTCATGATTTCAATCATGTGAACCGGGATGCGGATGGTGCGCGCCTGGTCGGCGATGCTGCGCGTGATGGCCTGGCGGATCCACCAGATGGCGTAGGTTGAAAACTTGTAGCCCCGGCGATACTCGAATTTCTCGACGCCCTTCATCAGGCCGATGTTGCCTTCCTGGATCAAATCGAGGAACGACTGGCCGCGGTTGGTGTATTTTTTGGCGACGGACACGACGAGGCGCAGATTGGCCTCGGCCATGTGCGTCTTGGCCTTGAGACCGCGGTCGGCGGCGGCCTTCAATTCCTTGAACACCTTGTAAAATTCCTCGCGCGGCATCCGCACGAACTGTTCGAGCGTCTGGATTCTGGCGCGCTCGGCGTCCAGCGTCGAACGCCGCTCGGTGGTGGCGCGCTGCGACTCCAGTTCCTGGATGTGGCGCAGGCTTGCCTGGAATTTTTCGTGGATGTTGCCGGCCACGACAATCATTTCCTCGACGACCTTTTGCTTGTAATAAAATTTCGGGAACAGCTCCTGCAGCTTCGCACCCATTTTTTTCAATTCGCGCTGGAGCTTTTCCTTGCGGCCTTTTTGCAGGGCCTTTTGCCAGTTGGAATACTTCGCGTCCACCTTCTGGTCGAACGCGAGGACTTTTTTGATGAGCTTGCGCACTTCGCGCAGATGGCCTTCGCGGTTGGCAATTTTCTTGTCCACGATGACGCGGTCAAAGCGTTCCTTGGGCGGCTCGGACAAAAGTTTTTCCGCGATGGCGATGTGTTCCTTCGCCGTGAAACCGAGGCCATAGACAATTCGCTTCATCTCGACTTCGGCCTCCTCGATGCGCTTGCAAATCTCGACCTCCTGTTCGCGCGTGAGCAGCGGGACCTTGCCCATCTGGTTCATATACATGCGCACCGGGTCGTCGAGAATCTCGAGCCGCGCGTCCTCATCGGCCTCTTCCGGCTGCGACTGTTCCGGCTGCTTCGTGCGATCAGCGCGCTCGGCCTCGGCCTGGTCCATGACGATTTCCACGTCCAGGGCGCGCAACTTGCTCAACAACACGTCGAGATCGTCGGGGCTTAAATTCTCCGGCAGGACGTCGTTGATGTCATCGTAAGTGATGTAGCCGTGTTCCTGCGCGAGATGGAGCAGCGTCTTGACCGTTTCGGTCAAATCCACGGTTGGTTGCACCCGCGCGGGAGGCGTCGCGTTCGCGTGGCCGTTGGGCGGCAATTTTCCCGCGGCGACGGAAATGGCGTGCGTTTTGGATTTTCCACCCGCCTCCGCCGTCCTAGCCGCATTGCGCCGCGCGCTGCTGGTAATGACAAAGCGCCGCCTCACCGGGGCCGTTTTCGCCTTGGTGTGCGGTCCGCCGCCATGATGACGGCTGTGCGCCGCGCTCGACGCCACTGTTTTTCGATTCGACATAATTATAAGACCCGGACAATCCGCTTCAGTTCAGAAAAATCCATGGGCGACTTCTGTTTTGCGGACTGCGGCGGTCCTGAATTGTTCACCCGACTACTCGCCCGTGAGTCATGGAAACTACAAACACCGGAAGACCGACGCGGCTTCATACTAGCCGATTATGCTTGGAAATCAAGCATAATCGTTGCTAAAATTGCACTTTGGAATAAATTGTGAAACTGCCGGGATGATGGCTTGGAATTCAGTTTAACAAACTTGAAATCAATGGGTTATGAACCAAAATCAGCCCCGTTCCCGCACGGCGTCAATATCGCTGGCGATTTGCGACCGTAATTCCGCCGGTGAGGCAAATTTTCTCTCGTCCCGCAGTTTTTCGCCGATTTCAACCTCCAATTCAGCGCCATAAAGCCCTCCGCTGAAATCCAGCAGGTGCGCCTCCACGCGAAGCTCCGGTTTGGCTGAAGTCATCGTCGGGCGGAAGCCGATGTTCAATGCCGCCCGGAAAAATCGTCCCTTCAGTTTTGTGAAACCCGAATACACGCCGTTCGGCGGCAGAACCAGACCGGCCACGTCAAGGTTCGCCGTTGGGAAACCGAGTTCGCGGCCCAATTTGTCGCCCTCGATCACGCGACCGGAAATCGCGTAAGGCCGTCCCAGCATCTGGCTCGCGGCGTCAAGTTTGCCGGCGCGAACCGCCTCACGAATCCGCGTGCTGCTGACAGTCCGGCCATCGAGCGAAACCGCCGCAAGTCCGTGAACTGAAAAACCGGCCTTGCCGCCAAGTTGTTTCAACAGCGTCACATCGCCGCCGCGTTTGCGGCCGAAAACAAAATCCGCGCCGACGCAGATGCTCTGGATCGAACCGAGGTCGCTGCCCAGCCCGCGCACAAAATCTTCGCCGGGCTGCTCGCTGAATTTTTTGTCAAAGTGAACCAGCAGCAATTTGTCCGCGCCGAGCGACTCAATCGCGCGCAGTTTTTGCGGCAGCGAATAAATCAACTGCGGCACCCGGCCGGGCGCTACGACCGAATTCGGATGCCGGTCAAAGGTCAACGCCAGCGCGATGGCGTTGTGCTGGCGCGCGTCGGCGATGGTCTGCCGGATGATTTGCTGGTGGCCAAGATGCACGCCGTCGAAAAAACCGATGGCCAGGCAGACCTTGCGGCCGCCCGGCTTCAATTCATTCGCGGTGTAAATGAGTTTCACGGGAAAATTGCAGCGGCGCTTTGCGAGAACATCATTTCCCTCCAATCTCCAAGTCGCCGGAAACTGGATTTCTTTTCATAAAATCGGCAAACTCGCGCGTCACACGCTGGATGACCGGGTCAATCGGATGAACCATGCCATCATGTTCACTGACCTTGACATTTTTCGGCACCAAGTCATGGACGAAGATGTTTTCACCCGAATGATAGTAGGCGCCCGCGCCGATTTTCTCAAATCCCTTTTGAGCCATCATCCCGTCAATTTCAGTCTGGGTGGCATCACGTCCCTTGATGGCGGGCTGCGAAGTGACAATCGAAAGTTTGTCGCCGACGGCCACCACGCGCTCAAGCCGGACATCATCTCCAAAAATGCGGTTGTGAATGACAAGCCGGTCAAGGTATTCGCCCGGTGTTGCCCCTTGCGAGTGGGAGCCAAACGCAATGCCATAACCCTTTTGAGCGTCCGGACGGGTGGCTTTGAAGTAACGCCCGCTCTGTTCGTCAAAATGGACAATGTGCTCCCCGCCGCGCGAGTCTTCGGGCAAAAGTCCGCGTTTTAATTTGCCGTTTTCTTTGGCCCATTCCCCGAGCCGCCGTTGCTCGACTGTAACTCTTTGAGCGCGCTCGGCGTGAGGGGCATCGTGGCCTGGAGTTGTTTCAGCGCCTCGACCCGTGTCATGCGCGGCTGACTCAAGCGACTTTTGAGCCGCATTGCGTCGAATGGAATCTTGACGCTCATTGTTCTCTTTCATTTTGCCATGGTTTGCGTCGTTTTGCAACCTTCAGCCGCTGGCCAGTTTCAAGAATGGAATCACTCGCTTTTCCAATTCCGCCGCCGTCAAACTCAAAACCGCGTCCAGTGGCGTCGCATCCGCCACGTCAAACTTGCCGGAAACGCTGCGCCGCAGCGTCGCCAGATTCGCGCCGCAGCCGAGTTTCTGGCCGAGATCGTGCGCAATGCTGCGGACATAAGTGCCCTTGGTGCAGGCAATTTTGAACTGGCCGAGCGGCAGCTCGTAGCCGGTGAACCGAAAATTGTAGATGTGGACGAGGCGCGGCTCGCGTTCAATTTCGATGCCCTTGCGCGCCAGTTTGTAAAGCGGCACGCCGTTTTTTTTGATGGCCGAAACCATCGGTGGAATCTGCATCAGGTCGCCGACGAACTTCGCCGCTTCCTCGTTCAACTGGTCGAGCGTCATCGGCGGAACGGGCAGCGAAGCGGTGATTTCACCGTCAACGTCATAACTGTCCGTCGTCTCGCCAAATTTGATGTCGCCTTCATAAACCTTGTCGTCGCCCATCAATTTTTCGGACAGCTTCGTGCCGCGGCCCAGCACAATGATGAGCAGGCCGGTGGCGTTCGGGTCGAGCGTGCCGCAATGCCCGACTTTTTTGATTTGAAAGCGGCGGCGGATGGCGTCCACCACGTCGTGCGAGGTCGGCCCGGCGGGTTTGTCAATGAGGATTGCCCCATCGAGTGCGGAAAATTCTTGCATGAAAAATTACTTTGCGGCGTTCAACGCTCTTTTTATCGCGGCAATCACGCGGCGTTGCACGGACAGTGATTTGCCCGAAATCCTCGCGCCCGCCGCCGCCGGA
>JBEKRA010000013.1:0-14933 GCA_049519195.1 Verrucomicrobiota bacterium | reverse complement strand
ACGGGCCATCAAATTGCATTTGCGGATTGAACATTTCGGGAATCTTTGCCAGCTTCCGTCGAGCCGTCAAATGAGCGAAATCAAATCCAACGCCGATATTGAGCCGTGCCTTTCGGTCGTCATGCCGGTTTTCAACGAGGCGGCGACGGTGGCGGACGCCATCAAAGCCGTGCTGGCACAGCGGCCCGTGCAGCAATTGATCGTGGTGGACGACGCCTCGACGGACGGTTCGTGGGAAAAAATTGAGGCGATGGCGAAAAGCGACGCGCGCATCAAGCTGTTGCGGCATGCGCAAAACCAGGGCAAGGGCGCGGCGTTGCGGACGGGAATTCCCCTCGCCACCGCACCCATCGTCATCATCCAGGACGCGGATTTGGAATACGACCCGGCGGAATATCACCGGCTGCTCGCGCCGATTCTGTCCGGCAAGGCGGACGTGGTGTTCGGCTCGCGGTTTTTGGGCAGTCCGGCCGGACATCGCGTCCTGTATTACTGGCATTCGGTCGGAAACAAAATCCTGACCGCTTTTTCAGACATGGCGACCGGCGTGAACCTGACGGACATGGAGGCTTGCTACAAGACCTTCCGCCGCGAAATCATCCAAAAAATCAAAATCGAGGAAGCACGTTTCGGCTTCGAGCCGGAAATCACGGCCAAAGTCGCCAAATTGAAGGCGCGGATTTACGAAGTCGCCATTTCCTATTCGGGCCGCACCTACGCCGAGGGGAAAAAAATCGGCTGGCGCGACGGCTGCCACGCTCTGTGGTGCATCTTCAAATACAATTTCCTCGCGGGTTGAAGGCAAAACGCGAACACCAAATTAAACAATCCCATGCCTGCCGCCATAGTCATCTGGATCTGGTTTTGCGCTTTTCTCAATGTCGCCGGCTGGCTGCTGTCGGCGATTCATCAACTGAACGCCGGCGGCTATGCGGTTGCGCTGCTGGCTTGGTTCGCGGCGCTGTTTGCCTGGCGGAGAAAAACATCGGAAAAAATCCCGCCGCAAATCCGCTGGCAAAAATTTCGCCGATTCCGCCGCCCCTTCCCGCTGGCATTCATAATTCTGGCGGCGCTGGCGTTCCTTGGCGGCGTCATTTACGCGCCGAATGATTACGACGCGCTGGCGTATCGCCTCCCGCGGATTTTGCACTGGCTGGCGGCGGGGCAATGGCATTGGATTCACACCGTGTTTACGCGCGTCAACGCCCGCGCCTGCGGCATCGAATGGGTGTCCGCGCCTTTCATCGCGCTGCTGAAAACCGACCGGCTGCTGTTTCTCGTCAACATCGTCTCATTTTTGTTTTTGCCGGCGCTGGTGTTCAGCGTGTTCACGCGACTGGGCGTGCGCCGGCGGGTGGCGTGGCACTGGATGTGGATTGCGCCGACGGGTTATTGCCTTCTGCTCCAGGCGGGCGGCATCTGCAATGATTTGTTCGGCGCGACATTCGCGCTGGCGGCGGTGGATTTCGCATTGCGCGCAAAAGCCACTCGATCGCCGCGCGATTTCCTGACGGCCATTCTGGCGGCGGCCATGCTGACCAATTGCAAGTTGAGCGATCTGGCCCTGCTGCTGCCGTGGGCGCTGGCGATGCTGCCGTCGGCAAGGCTCGCGCTCCGCTGGCCGGCGCGGACCCTGGCCGTCTGCCTGCTGGCGCTGTTTGCCTCCATTCTGCCGATCACGATTTTCAACCTCAAATTCGCCGGCGATTGGACCGGCGAAGGCTGGAGCCGCGGCGGGCTGCGCAACGCCGCTTTGAAGATGGGCGCGAACGCATTTTTGGCGGCCACTGAAAATTTTGTCCCGCCGATCCTGCCGCAGGAGGAGCAATGGAATGACGCCATCGCGCGCGCGATTCCGCCGGAATTTGGCCGGCGGCTGGATGTGGTGATGGAGCACCCCGGCAACAAGCTCGCGTTCCGCGGACAGATGCAAACGGAGGAGAATGCCGGTCTGGGTTTTGGGGTTTCGATTTTGCTGCTGGCCAGCGTTTTGGCCGCCGCGCTGTCCCGGCGAACATCCGCAACGCCGCGGCGGCAGAACGCCGGCGAACGGCTCTGGCAAATTGCCGTGCGCGGCTCGCCGTGGATTTCGCTGCTCGTGTTCATGACGCAATCAAACCTGTCGGGTCCCGGACGCATCCTCACGCCGTTTTATCCGCTCCTGATGCCGCTGCTGCTGGCCACCGCCGGACACGAACGGCTGGTGGCGCGGCGCTGGTGGCGCGCGGCGGGCATGGCGGTTTTTGCCATCGCGGCAGTGATGCTGGTGGTGGCCCCGGCGCGGCCATTGTTTCCGGCGCAGAAGATTATTGGAAAACTTGCCGCGCGCTTTCCCGATTCCCGGCTGTTGGCGCGGACGAAAACGGTTTATTCGGTCTATCGCAACCGCAACGACGCCTTTGCGCCGGCGCGCGCTGCCCTGCCGCCGGATGCGGCGGTTTTGGGGCTGGTTACGTTCGACGATCCGGAGGCGTCCCTGTGGCGTCCGTTTGGTTCGCGCCGCATCGAACACGTTTGTCCCGGCGACACGGCGGCGGATTTGCGGGCGCGTGGCATTCAATACGTCCTGTTGAAAACGGAAAATATCGAGCCGCTTTTCCATTGCACGCCGGAGGACTGGATGAAGCGGATGAACGCGCAGATTGTCCAAAAAATCCCCCTCGAACTCCGCGTCCAGCAAGGAGTATGTGACTGGTATCTCCTCCAACTGCCGTGACCGCATGATCCGCGGTCAATGGCTTGAAGTCCGGGATTTGTTCCGGTGGACAATCATCTCGAACAGCAGGGTGAAGGCGAAGGTCTGGAACGAAAGCAGCAGCAGGTAAAGCGCGATGATGACCGGTTCGGACACAAAGGACAAAGTCATGTGCAGTTGGAAATAGCGCACGACGAATTCGGCCAGAACCGCCAGGCTGATCAGGCCGAGCACGGCGGCGGCGGCCACTCCGCGGTTGTAATTGATGAGCCTCGTGTATTTCGCGGTCTTGGCGGGAATGAAATTATAAAACACCCTTGCAAGGATCGCCATCTGGATGGCGGAATAGCCGCACACCGCGAGCGTCATGCCCAGCAGCATCCAGTGCACCGACAGCGACGGAATCCGGTGGCTCGCCGAAAGCGCGACCAGCAGCAAACCCGCCACCGCGCCGACGATGCCCGGCGTCATCAGGAAAAAATCCGGGGCGAACAGGAACATCGCCTTCAAGTTGATCCAGCCGGCGCGCCACGGCTCATGCCATTTTGATCGCTTGTGATGGCTCAACCGGCCCGGACGGTCCTTGTAAAAGTGGATGGGGATTTCCGCGATGCGCAATTCATATTTTACCGCCTTGAGCACCAGTTCCGAGGCATACTCCCAGGATTCCGATTCCAGCCGGATGCGCCGCAACGCCTCCAATGTGATGCCGCGCATCCCGCAATGAATGTCCGTGAAATGGGAGCCGTAAATCCAGTTCAGAATCCACGTCGTCACCGGCGTGCCGAAATACCGGTGCAACGGCGGCATGGCACCCGGCTCAATTGTGCCGCGAAAACGCGAACCCATGATGTATTCATATCCCTCGCGGAATTTTTTGACAAATTCCGCCAGTTCGCGGAAGTCGTAGGTCAGATCGGCGTCGCCCATTAGGATGAACTTGCCGCGAATGTGGCCCATGGCGTCAATGTAAGCCCGCCCCAGCCCGCGCTTGGGGGTCTTCAAGACCCGTGCGCCCTTTGCCAGCGCAATCTCCGGCGTCCGGTCCGTGGAACTGTCCACGATCAAAATTTCACCGCGCACGTTTGCCCTGGCAAGGCCCTCCCGGCACCAGTCCACAAATTCGCCAATCGTGATTTCCTCGTTCATCGCCGGAATCACGATGGACAGTTCCGGGTCCGCGGCGTCATCCGCGGGGAGGTGAAGTTCGATGTCAGGGTTGGGGCTTGCAAACATTCTGCGGCACAGGTTATCATCAAAAGCGGGATTCGAGCGAGGAAAATCAGCCCGTCTGGGCCTCTGAAATTGGTTTTCCTGAAATAGAATAATTCCGCGCGGAACAATTTTTATGCGATTTGTTGACCGTTTGGGCCAACGCTGGCGAATTGACAAAATCCGGCCTTTTATCCCCGGCGGGGCGCGGGTTTTGGACATCGGCAGCGGAGATGGCGCCTTGTTTCGTCAATTGGGAAAACTGGTGAACGCGGACAGCCTGGGCATTGATCCCGGCTTGAAGGCAAACAGCCGGGTTGGCGGAGTGTCGTTGATTGTTGGAAAGTTTCCCCAAGATATGCCGGCGGTTGAGCCGTTTGATGTCATCACCCTGTTGGCCGTGCTGGAGCATTTTCCCCCGGCGGAACATGCGGCCTTGAAACAGGGCTGCCGCCAGTTTCTAAAACCCGGCGGCCGGTTGATTATCACGGTTCCTTCCGCTCACGCGGATTATGTCCTCGCCGTGATGACATTTTTCCGACTCCACGACGGGATGTCCCTAGAGGAGCATCATGGCTATGACGTTGAGGAAACACCGAAAATCTTTTCGGGAATAAACTTCCGGCTGTCGCACCGGAAGAAATTTGAATTGGGCCTGAACAACCTGTTCGTTTTTGAACGCATCGGTGACGCCCGTTGACTTTTTTGCCACCGGAACAATGGCGGGCGGGCGCAAAAATTTTGCGAGGACATTCCGAAAATCACCCGTTGGGGGCGGCGTGGCGATAAACCACCAGCCGATAGCCGTCGTAATCGAACCGGTCGCGAAAAACGCGGTTGAAATGGTCTTGCTCGACATAGCCGGAAGCCGCCAGTTGTTCCATGGTGAAATAATCCCCCGGATGCGTCCAAGCGTCGCCGGCGTCGAGGATGATCAAGTCCGGCTGCCAGTCGAGCAGGCTCTGAAAATAGCTTTGATAAGCCGTCGCCGGCTGGCCGACCACCGGCAGGAAATTGACGCGAAAATTCAATTGATGCTGTTTGGCATACAGCCAGAGGTTGGGCGGCAGCACGCAGCGGTTCACGCCGGCCAATTGGGTGGCAAGAAAAGAGTTCATCGGCGCCGGATTGAGCAGGTCGCGGTTTCTCCAAACCGTCCGGGTTTTGGCGGCCATGAATATCAGGTTGTTGGCCAGCAACAAAAAGAGTATGAAAAGGCTGATGGTTTGCGCCCGTGCCGGGAACTGGCGCAGCAAAGGCAGCGCACTGGCCAGCAGGAGCATCGCCGCCATCACCAGCGGCGGATAATAATTCAAGTGATTGGCGCTGCCGCGCAGCAGGAAGAAAATCAATCCCGCCGCAAACAGCAGCAGGCCGATGGAAACCGTTTTCCCCGGCGCGCCCTGGCGCCTCCGACGCAGAATGTGCCAGAGATGCATCCCAATGACCGCCAAGGCCGCAATGGGAAAAAGCGGCTGGAACCGGAAATTATATTTCAAACCGGCCAACAAATCAGCGGCATTGTGAGCCAATCCGGTGTCCGCCGAGCCATGGACCTGCGCCATAAATTGCACCTTGGTCAAAGGCCAGTCCGACAAAAACCACAGGACAATGGCCAGAATCACCGGCACAAACCCCAGCATGACCAGCATCGCGGGCCGCCAGCGAAAGCCTGGCGAATTTGAACCCGACATGCCGCCGGTTACCGCCAGCCATAACAAGGCCGGCAGCAAGAAAAGCGCCAGAGGATGAAAGCCGACGGCCAGCCCCAACAACACGCCCGCAAACACAAGGGCAGATGGTTTACGCGAGTCCAACGCCAAGGCGATGCTCCCGATGGCGGCCAACAAACACCAGAATTCCATCCGGCCGGTCAGGCTGTTCATGACGAAACTTTTGTCACCCAGGATCAGGCCGAGCCAGAACAGACTCCAAGGCCAGATTTTTTGGCCGGCCAGACGGGCGCAACACCGGGACAACAGCAACGCCAGGAACGCCGCCGGCAATAAATTGAACAACCGCAGGACCGGAAGCTGATAGCCGGCCAGCTTGACCCATCCCGCCTCCAAAATCGGGAACAACGGCATGTGCCAGCGCCAGCCGGCGTCGGCATCCATGAAATGTCCCAGTTGTGGCAGCGAAAAATGGCCGGCGGTGGCCAAGTTGACCGCCGGAAGAGTGTAAAGAATTTCGTCCTCCCAAGGCGGCCTCATGGCTTCGATGCCGACGGACTGCCAGAGAATCCACACGATTGAGATAAGGCTGCCGCAGAGAAGAGCCATGGTTGAAAGCCTGCGAGCCGATCCGCATTCGGGGGAAGTATCAGCGTTCACCAGTTTATTTTCCCGCGCAACGCGGGAGAATGCAATGTAAATACTTTCTCCGGCCAGCGACCGGGACACTGGATATTTTGAATACCGCGACACACGGTTAATCCAGCCTCAAAACCCGCGCTCGCCAAAGGCCGGGGCGTTGGAATAAAATCCGGTCGTGGCCGATTCCGTTGAATTAAGCATCGTCATCCCCTGCCTGAACGAGGCGGAAACGCTCGCGCGCTGCATCGAGTCGGCGCGGCTCGGCCTCCAGCGCGCCGGCGTGCGCGGCGAAATCATCGTCGCCGACAACGGCAGCACCGACGGCTCGCAGGCCATCGCGGAAAAATCCGGCGTGCGCATCGTGCCGGTGATGGAAAAAGGCTACGGCAGCGCGCTGCGCGGCGGCATCCAGGCCGCGTCCGGAAAATGGATTCTCATGGGCGACGCGGACGACAGCTACGATTTTTCCGAGGCGGACCGGTTCGTCAAAAGATTTCAGGAAGGATTCGAACTCGTCATGGGCTGCCGGCTGCCCGTCGGCGGCGGGACCATTTTGCCCGGCGCGATGCCGTGGAAAAACCGCCGGCTCGGCAATCCGGTGCTGTCGTTCATCGGGCGGCTTTTCTTCAAATGTCCCGCGCACGATTTTCACTGCGGCCTGCGGGGATTCACCAAGGCCGCGTTCGAGAAAATGGATTTGCAGACCACCGGCATGGAGTTCGCCTCGGAGATGGTCATCAAATCCACCTTCAAGCAGTTGAAAATCGCGGAGGTGCCCGTCACGCTGCGCCCCGACGGACGCTCCCGCCCGCCGCACTTGAAGCCGTGGCGCGACGGCTGGCGGCACCTGCGGTTCATGCTGTTGTTTTCCCCGCGCTGGCTGTTTTTTGCGCCTGGGATTTTTCTCTCGCTGACCGGCATTATTCTTGGCGGCGCGCTTTCGGTTCAAAACATTGTCATCGGCGGGATCATTTTGAACGTCGGGACGCTGATGATGGCGTGCATGGTCGTCATTGTCGGCTTCCAGCTCGTCGCCTTCGCGTTCTTCACCAAGGTTTTTGCCATCGCCGAGGGGCTTTTGCCCGACGACCCCAAATTTTCCCGCGTGTTCAAATTTTTCAACCTGGAGAAGGGCATATTGCTTGGCCTTTTCGTGCTGCTGGCGGGGATTTTTTTGTCTCTGCGTGCCGTCTGGATCTGGCGGCTGCATAATTACGGCGTGCTCGACTACGAACAAAACCTGCGCCGCCTGATTCCCGCCGGCACGCTCATCGTCCTTGGCGTCCAGACCGTTTTTTCAAGTTTTTTCATGAGCGCGCTCGGCCTGAAAACCTCGTCGCGCAAACCGCCGGAGCCGCCGCAAAATTGAGCGGTTCCCGCGTTCGCGCCGGAAATCGGCGGCGGCGGTTGATTGCGGAAGCCGCCGTGTTTCACCATTCAACCTTGATAGAACCCCCATTCCCGATAGCATGACTCCCGAAGATTAACGAAATCATGAGCCGTCTTGTCATCGAAGCCGGGAAAACCGAACGCGCCTACTGGTCCGATCTGTGGCGGTATCGCGAACTCTTTTTCTTCCTGTCGTGGCGCGACATTCTGGTGCGTTACAAGCAGACGGTCATTGGCGTGCTGTGGGCGCTCATCCGTCCGGCGCTAACCATCGCCATCTTCACGGTGCTGTTTGGCAAGATGGCCAAACTGCCGTCCGATGGACTTCCTTATGCGGTGTTCGTTTGCGCGGGAAATCTTCCGTGGCAATTCTTTGCCACCGCCATGAGCGAAGCCAGCAACAGCCTCGTCGCCAACGCCAATATGCTGGGCAAAATTTATTTTCCCCGCCTTGTCGTCCCGGCCAGCGCAGTGATTGTGGCGTTTGTTGATTTGCTGATCTCGCTGGTGATTCTCGCCGGGTTGATGGCGTGGTATCACGTCGTTCCCACGTGGCGAATGGCTGCGCTCCCGCTTTTCACGGCGCTGGGACTGGGCGCAGCTTTGGGAATCGGTTTCTGGCTGGCGGCGCTCAACGTCAAATACCGCGATTTCCGCTACGTCATTCCGTTCATCGTTCAATTTGGATTTTTCGCCTCGCCGGTGGGGTTTGGCAGCAGTTGGGTCTTCCAAAAGTTGTTCGACGTCAAATCCGGTGAATTCCTCTATGCGCTTTATCAGTTGAATCCCATGGTCGGGGTGATTGACGGCTTCCGCTGGGCTATGGGCGGCCAGGCCGGTTTGTCCTGGAGCGTTACCACTTCCATTTTAGTCGTTGCGCTGATGGTCATTTCGGGGCTGCGCTATTTCCGGTCCACGGAAAAAACCTTTGCCGACATCATTTGACCCGCCATGGAAGTCCGCAGCATTGAAACCATTGTCCGGGCGCTGAACGCCGCGAAGACGCGGTATCTCATCGTCGGCGGGCTGGCCGTCAACGCGCACGGCTACGAGCGGCTTACCGTGGACGTGGACCTGGTCATCGGATTGCAGCGGGAAAACATCCTGCGCGGCTTGCGGGCCTTGCAAGCGGCCGGCTGGCAAATGGCCATTCCCGTGACGCCGGAAGATTTTGCGAATCCGAAACTCCGCGAATCGTGGCGAAAGGGAAAAAATCTTGTGGCGCTGAAACTTTGGAGCGACGCTCACCGGCGCACGCCCGTTGATGTGTTCGTCTATGAGCCGTTTGATTTTGAGAAGGAATATGCCGCCGCGAAACGGGAAATGGTTGCTGGCAAGGTTTCGGCACCGGTGGTCCGCTATAAAACCCTGCTGGCGATGAAAAGGAAAGCCGGGCGCGGCAAGGATTTGCTGGACATTGAACAATTGAAAAAAATTGACCCCTACCGATGAGCCAAAAAGAATTGCACAAACTTCTGACAACGCCCGACTGGCGCTGGGGGACGTTTGAAGGCGCGGAACTGCACACGCTGTTGCTCGGCCTGACGACAACCTTCCGCGAAAAGCTTGAATGGCTGGAGGAGGCCGAGACCCTTTCGCTGCGCTGGCGCGCCGGTCGCGAACGGAAATCCCGCGCGCCCAAACCGGCCGGGGGAAAAATGTCATGAGCGACACGGCCATAAAAATTGAAGGGCTGGGCAAAAAATATCTCCTCCGCCACCAGGCCGGCGGACGCCACCGCTACGTGGCGCTGCGCGACGTGCTGGCCGGCAAGTTCAAAGGGCTTTTGAAATGGAAACCGGAAACCGGAAACCGGAAATCTTTGGAGGAGTTCTGGGCGCTCAAGGATGTTTCCTTTGAGGTCAAACAGGGCGAGGCGGTGGGCATCATCGGGCGCAACGGCGCGGGCAAATCCACGCTGCTTAAATTATTGAGCCGCATCACCGAACCCAGCGAAGGCCGGTTCGAACTCGAAGGCCGCGTGGCCAGCCTGCTGGAGGTCGGCACCGGCTTCCATCCCGAACTCACCGGGCGAGAGAACATCTTCCTCAACGGCGCGATCTTGGGAATGCACCGTGCGGAGATCAAAAAGAAGTTCGATGAGATAGTGGCTTTTGCCGAGGTGGAGAAATTCCTGGACACGCCGGTGAAGCATTTTTCCAGCGGCATGTATATGCGGCTGGCCTTTGCCGTGGCCGCGCATCTGGAACCGGAAATTCTCATCGTGGATGAAGTGCTGGCGGTGGGCGACATCGAATTTCAAAAGAAATGCCTTTCCAAGATGGATGCCGTCAGCCACAACGGGCGGACCATCCTTTTCGTCAGCCATAACATGGACGCCATTTTAAGGTTGTGCAGCCGCGCCATCCTGCTGCAGGCGGGGCGGGTTCTGGAAGCCGGCCCGGTTCAACCGGTGGTGACCCGCTATACGACCATACAATTTAATCAGCCAACCAAGGTTGATTTGGAACATTTCCCGGCTCAACCCTGGACCCGCCGCAATCTGATTCTTTCCAGCGTGGAATGGTCGGGAGCCGGCGCGGGCAGCCCGTGGGTGGTGCCTTTTGGGGAGCCGATCCGCTTCCGGGTCAATGTTCATTGCATCAAACCCGTGCAGCACGCTGAACTCGGCATCGCGCTTTTTGCCCCCACCGGCACGGAAATCGCGTCCACTTCCAGCATCGCCACTCATCCCGACCTCAACCTGTCGCCCGGGAAATACACTTTTTCCATCACCTACCGCTCTTTGAATCTGGTTCCAGGAAGTTACAGTTTTGGGATTGGTCTTAGATCCAGCATGGGGTTTGAAGATCATATCCCCCGGTCCGCGTTTTCGCTGGACGTGGCTCATTCCGAAAAATCCAGCTTGAACCGGGCGGATACGTTTTGGGGTTTTATTGTTCCGGATGTCGCCTACGAACTTTTCCAGCCTTGATATGACTCTTCTTCACACAATCCGGACAGTGGCGAATAAATTATTGTCGCCTTTGGGCATCGCCTTGGTTCGCACGGAAAAGACCCCGTGGCTGCGAAAGACCACCGAAATCGTCCAGGTTGGCAGCTACTCAATTCAAATGCCGGGCATCAGTCCTCTGGTGAAGTGTTACTCGCAATTCCCCGAATCTGTCGGCCACCTGGGGCGGCTGGCCTCGCTTCTGAAGGAAAAATATCTGCATCTTGGCGCCATTGACATCGGCGCAAACGTCGGCGACACCGCTTGCATCATCAAATCGTCGGCGGATATTCCGTTGCTGTGCATCGAGGGCGATGATTTCTGCTTCGGCTTTCTCGAAAAAAATGTGAAACAGTTTCAAAAGGTCGCCGTTCACAAATTATTTCTCGGAGAAAAAACAGGGATTATTTCGGCGGCGTTTGAAAAAACCGGCTGGAACACAACCATCAAGCCGGGCAATGGCGTTTCCGCGAAAAAAATAAATGTGACCAGCCTGGATGATTTCCTCGCCACGCAGCCTGATGCGGCAAATTTCAAGCTGATTAAAATCGACACGGAGGGTTTTGATTGCGCCATCATCCGCGGTGGCGCGAAATTCATCCAAAAAACGCATCCGGTGATCGCGTTTGAATACAACCGGGACAACATGGAAGCCTTGGGGGAAAAGGGGCTGGACACTCTTTTGCTGCTTTCCAGCCTTGGATATTCGCAGGTCGTTTTTCATGATTGCGCCGGTCGGTTTTTCTGCCCGGCGACCCTGTCCAATCAATCGCTAATCAAAGATTTGCATGACTACGCCGACGGGAGGCACGGCGCCATTTATTATTTTGATCTGACAGTTTTTCATGAAAATGACAGCGATGTGGCAAAGGCCTTCGTGAGCGCAGAACGAATGTGGCGGACTGGATAATCGGCGGATAAAATCTCGGATACTTTGGGAATTTTTAAATTATGACAAAGAAATGTCTTCAATTATTGATGGGCTTGAACGGCGCCAGCGTTGTCCGCGGTTTGCGCCTTGGATTTCCCGAATTCGTAAACGGTTGTTTTGCCAGCTTGGCTGTAGTTCATCCGCGCCAGGATCAAATGAATTACAGGCTCCTGAAGGAATTGAAATCCATTCCGGAAGTCACGTTGGATGAAATTCTGGTCGCCCGAAAAGCGCAGATCAAACTCCGCGTGGAAAAGTATGAGGATGGCAGGTTGCCCGACCGTGAGGCAATGATCTTGCTGTCCATTTTGGCAGCCGAAAATCCGAGGGAGGTTTTAGAGATTGGCACGTTCATGGGACACACCACCAGGGCGATGGCGGAGAATCTCAATGACTCGATCATTCATACCGTTGATTTGCCTCCCGACTTTACGGCGCACCAGGGTTCAAAGGAAGGACCGCCGAAAGATGATTTTCACCTTATCGCGCGGCGGGTGGTTGGCCGTGATTTTAAGGGGCAGGCGGTTGAGGCGCGGATCCGACAGCACTTCGGCGATACCGCTGCGATGAATTTTCAAGAATTCGGGAAGGCCTCATTCTTCTTCATTGACGGCTCACATACCTACGAATACTGCAAGCAGGACTCGGAAAAATGTTTTGCCCTATGCGGAATGGGCGGCACTTTCTTGTGGCACGATTGTGATGCCATGCATCCGGGGGTGGTCAAATTCATTTTGGAGTGGAGAAGCTTGGGAAGAAACATTGCAAGGATTGAAGGCACGACCCTTGCCTATTGGAAAAGCGCCTGATTCTAAATCCAGTTGATTGGAAAAAACTCCAAAGTGACCAGCTTTCGCCAATCCGTGATGTCCTCGCTCCCCGGCCCGCTGCAATCGGCCTTGCGGTGGCTGAAAAAAAAATTCCGGGACCACATTGACTTTTTTTATTTTCCGGTCTGGCTGGTTTTCCAATGCGCGCGCCACCGGAAAAAAGCCGTCATCGTTTTCCGCCTCGCCGCGCTGGGCGATGTGGTTTGCACACTGCCCCTGTGCGGCGAAATCCGGAAACGGCATCCCGGTCGGCTGCTGATTTTTGTCACGGCCACCGATTATAAGAAAATGGCGCTGCTGTCCCGCGCGGCGGATTGTGTCTATGGCTCTTTCTGGAAATATGGCGTATGGAACCTTCCAGCGCCCCATCGCTTTGGCATGGTTGAAATAATCTACTATCCGCAAACGACCGATGAACGATCCCCAAATACCGGCGTCCAATCACATCTTGTGGACGACCTCGCGGCTTCGTGCAGTCTGGCGATTCCCATTTCAAGCCGGCAACCCCGTCTTTTTCCATCACCCGAACTCATAAAAAAAACGCAGGCCGCATACGGACTGGCCGGGGATTTTGCCGGGGCGCGGTGGATCATCGGCATCAATTGCGGCCGCACTTGGCCGGTGAGAATGTGGGACGCCGCCCGATGGCAGGAGCTTCTGGACCGGATTCACGACGAATATGACGCCGTGATTTTGCAATTCGGGCTTACCCGTGCGGACGGAACCGACGAATATGACAATCTGACCGGCGTGCAATCCCTGGTCAACCGGGTGAAATCAGACGAATTGGTGGCGCTGGTCGCCGGTTGCGACCTGCTGGTTTCCATTGATTCCGGCCCGGTGCATCTTGCCGGGGCGGTGGGCACGCCCGTGGTCGGTTTGTTCGGGGCGGTGAATCCGCGCTTTCGCCTGCCGCCGGATTCGCTGACGGTGGGTTTGTTCAGAGATGTGCCCTGTTTGTTTTGCCACCATGCGACGCCACGCGGCCATTGGCAGACCGGATGCCCGAATGACATCCGCTGCATGAACGAACTGGACGTCCAAACAGTCTTCCAAGCCGTCGAGTCCATGCTCTCAAAACGCGGCATTACCGGCGGACAGACCGGGCGGTAATCCGCTGAATGATTTTTCGTCCCAGCGCAATGCCCGGATTTTCCACCAGATGAAGCGTGATCGTCGAAATAATCACTGTTAAAGCCAGGGCAATTACAATGATTTTTAAGAATAAGAACAAATTGAATAAAGAGCCGCCGGCATCACAGAAAGTCAAATCTACCGTCAGGTGAATGCCTAGCAATTTAAGTGTGATTCCCAAAGCGGCAAAATGCGCCAGGTAACAGCTATAGCTTATTTTCCCGACATAGCAAATACACGGGTTGACCAGCCACCGCAAGGCCGCCCCCGACATGGCAATAATGATTCCAGCAAGGCTTAAAACAATCAAAAAGGGGGTTGGTATAAAACCGCTGTATCCACGAAAGAGGCTTACTAAAACCATGCCACAAAAGCAAAACAGACAGGCGGCCCAAAACCGGGTTTTTGCCAGCGCCTTGATGGAATCATTCTTAAGCAGGTGGTAGGCAAAAAAACCGATCAGAAAAACAGGAAGCTGGGAGGGAAACCAAAAGCCGGCATAAAAATCCCAAATATGACCGTGTATCCCGGGGAAAAAATGATGGTGAAGCTGGTCAAAAAGGGTATTGGTGTGAATCGAATCAACATGATACCACAATTTCCCGTAAAGAATACTAACCAGAACAGCAACGGCTGCTTTTTTAAGGGAATTCAGCAAAAGGAAAATGAGCGGAAAAAAGACATAAAAAGTCATCTCCACCGCGATGGACCATCCGCCCGGAACAATGCTGTTGAAAGTATAGGGATGCCAGCCATGAAGAAAAAGCGCAGTCAGGACAAAATATGAAGCGTGAACTCCAGAAGGCGCCCATTGCGAAAGCCAAAATGCCGGCATCACTCCGGGGAATGTCCAGTAGAACACCATGGCGAACCAGAACAACGGAGCGATGCGAAACAACCTGCGCAAATAAAAATAAAAAACCGGAAATTTGTCAACCTGCCGCCGCGCCGACATTGAATAACAAAGCGTTATGGCGCTGGCCAAAAAAAACAATTGCACGCCGTAGGCTCCCCGAAGAAGATCCTTGCCGGGGAAATCGCCCACTGAAAGCGCGGCGTGAAGTGTAAGAACGGCTAAAAACGCCAGCCCACGAACAGCGTCTATGTATGCAAAATGATTTGGCTCGGGGTTTTTCGGGGTTTGACCCGGCCCGGCTTCGATGCCACACTTTCCTTCGATTGTTTTTTTATTGCAATTCAAGTTGTTCTTTATTTTGAAGCCGGTTGTTCAGGATAATCGGCAGTTTGTGAGTGAACAAGTGTAATTTCGATTGAGAATCCGTGGAATCCCGATTAATTACTGCCAACTATCATGCTTGAAATCTCCATCATAATCTGCACCCACAATCCGCGCGAGGATTATCTGCGCCGCGTGCTGGAGGCGTTGCGGGCGCAAACGCTGCCGGCAAGGGATTGGGAATTGCTGCTGGTGGACAATGCCTCCGAAAAGCCCCTGGCCAGCCGCTTTGACCTT
>JBEKRA010000012.1:0-14998 GCA_049519195.1 Verrucomicrobiota bacterium | reverse complement strand
ATTTGGAGCGTGCTGGAATGTCTTTCGTTGTTTGGAATCGTGCTCATGCATGAATTCGGACATCAACTGGCATGCCGGTCAGTGGGCGGGCAAACTCACGACATCATCCTCTGGCCGCTCGGGGGCGTCGCTTATGTGACGCCGCCACAGCGTCCGGGCGCGCAACTTTGGAGCATCGCCGCCGGACCGCTGGTGAACGTGGCGCTGTTTCCCGTGTTCTCAATCGTCTGGTGGGTGGGATATCACGCCAATTGGATGGAAACCATCCCGAACGTCTATTTTTATGTGGTGACAATTTGGTATATCAACACCCTTCTGCTGGTTTTTAACATGCTGCCGATTTATCCGCTCGATGGCGGTCAGATTTTGCGGTCGCTGCTGTGGTTCTTGTTCGGACGCGCCAACAGTTTGCTTGCCGCAAGCGTTGTCGGATTTATTGGCGTGGCGGGTTTAATTGTGCTGGCGGTTCTAAATTATTTATCGGCAACCAACGCCAGCGAACAAAGACAGGCAATGTGGCTTGGCGCTTTATGCGTGTTCATCCTGATGAATTGCTGGGGCGGATTGACGCAGGCACGGTCAATGGCGAAAATTGCAAGGGCGCCGCGCCGCGAAAGGTTTGCCTGTCCGGTCTGCAAAACCGCGCCGCCGCAGAGCGCAATCTGGCGCTGCGGCAATTGCCGGAAAGCATTCGACACCTTTGAAACGCAGGGCGTTTGCCCGCATTGCGGAGCACAATACACCGCAACCTCCTGCCCGGAATGCGGAAACCTGCGGCCCATCACCGAGTGGATGACTTCCACGAACTTCCCGCCGAAATTATAATTGGGAGGGTTGCCGTGTCGGCGACTCTGATTTTTATTTTGGGACGGCGACACGCCGTCACTCCCAAAATCTACTATAACTTCGCCAGCGCCGCCTTGATCGCCCCGAAATTCGGCAAATCCTTCGGCGTCGGCGTTTGTTCGCTGTATTGCACGATGCCGTTCTTATCAATCACGAACGCCGCGCGCGCCGAAGTGTCGCCCACGCCGGCGAGCATCGGAAACACGACGCCGTATTTCTTGACGACTTCCTTGTTCAAGTCGCTGGCGAGCGTGATGCTGATCTTTTCCTGCTTCGCCCACGCCTCCTGCGCGAACGGGCTGTCCACGCTGATGCCGATGACGTCGGCGTTCAAGCCGGCGTAAGCGCCAAAACCGGCGCTGATTTCGCACATCTCCTGCGTGCAGACGCTCGTGAAGGCGAGCGGGAAAAAGAGCAGCACGGTGTTCTTTTTGCCGAAGTGGTTGCTTAATTTCACGTCCACCAGGCCGGACGCCTGTTTGGATTTCAGGGTGAAATCGGGGGCTTTCGAGCCAACTGGAATTGCCATAATCGTTTTTGGTTATATGTTTGATTCGTTTTCTTTACAGCCGGATTTTCCAATTTCGCCGCGCGCGTGTCAAAATAATTCAACCCGGCGCCGCCAAATCAGTTGAATTTCCTTTGCCATAAATCATTGCTTCGCGGTCGGCGAACTCGCCGGATGCGCTCCGAGTTGTTTCACGCCGTCCAAAACGTAAAGCAGTCCGGACGCGCCGGTGAACGCCGCGGCGCCGATGATCCAGAGCTTCAGCCATTGTCCGCCAAAGTCAAAATTCCAGCGCAGCAAAATCCACGACACGACAACCATCTGGAAAACAGTGGCGATCTTGCCCATGACACGCGGATGCACCGTGACACTGCCGACGGTTAACCGGACGACCACCACGCCGATGAGAATAAGCAGATCGCGCCCGATGATGATGCCGGTGAGCCAAAGCGGGACCCGGCCGAGATGCGGCGCATTGTCGAAGCTCAAGACGACCACGCCGGAGACCAGCAATAGTTTGTCCGCAAGCGGGTCGAGGATTTTTCCCAGCTCGCTGATCTGGTTGTAGCGGCGCGCGATGTAGCCGTCCACGCCGTCCAGAATCGCCGCAACCGCAAACGAAAGAAGCGCCAGCAGCCGGTGGACTTCATCTCCCGTTTCAACGTAATAAAGCGTTTCGACGACGAAAAACGGAATCAACAGGATTCGCAGGATCGTGACTTTGTTTGCGGTCGTCATCACCGGAAAATTCTGGCATGGGTTTCGCAAATTTGCACGAATTCAATTCACTGTCATGGTGCGATCAAAAGGAGGATGTAACTTTGACATTCAAGCATTCGCGATTTGCGATTTCGCCTCAAGCCGGTTATCATTTCGCCGCTTTATGCCAGATTCATCCATTCGCGCCGACGGGCGCGCCGCCAACCAACTCCGTCCGCTGCGCTTTCAAAACCACATCGCGCCGCACGCCGCCGGCTCCACGCTCATCGAATGGGGCAACACGCGCGTGATTTGCGGCGTGACGGTCGAGGAAACCGTGCCGCGCTGGATGAAGGAGCAAAAAGCCGCCGGCGGATGGCTCACCGCAGAATACTCGATGCTCCCCTACTCCACCCTAGAACGAAAATCGCGCGACGCCGCGAAGGGAAAAATTGACGGGCGCTCGCAGGAAATCCAGCGTCTCATCGGCCGCGCCATGCGCGCCGCCATCAATCTCGAAAAGCTCGGCGAACGGACGGTCTGGATTGACTGCGACGTGCTTCAGGCGGACGGCGGCACACGCACCGCCGCCATCACCGGCGCGTTTGTCGCGCTCTCCATCGCCGTGCGCCGGATGCTCGCCGACGGCAGGCTGGCGGAAAATCCCATCCTTCACGGCGTCGCCGCCGTGAGCACCGGCATCGTGGATGGCCGGCCGCTGCTGGATTTGTGCTATACCGAGGATGTGGCGGCGGCGGTGGATTTCAATCTCGTGATGAATTCCGCCGGTGAATTCATCGAACTCCAGGGCAGCGGCGAGGAGGCCACGTTCAACGAAAGGCAACTCGCCGATTTGCTCGCGCTCGGCAAGTCTGGCATCCGCGAACTGCTCGACGCGCAGGAAAAAGCGCTGCTGGAGTCCAAGCTTTAGCTTGTTCCGGCCACGCTAAAGCGCGAACTCCAACGTCAAAATCATGCCTTCCTCCAAACCGTCACCGTCAAAATCCAAGCCGAACCAACCGACGCGCCTGCTGCTGATCCGCCACGCCGAGGTCGAGCAGAGCTACCATAAAATCTTTGGCGGGACGATTGACATGAACATTTCGCCGCGCGGCCAGGAACAGGCGCGGGCGCTCGCGGAATTTTTGCGCGGGAAAAAAATGGACGCCATTTACGCCAGCCCGATGAAGCGCGTCCAGCAAACCCTCGCGCCCTTTTTGAACAACGGCGCGTCCACCCTCCGCAGTGCTACGGAGGACGGGCCGGCGCAAACCATCATGCCCGCCCTCCGCGAAATCAACTTCGTCGACTGGACGGGCTTGAATTGGGAAAAAGTCTGCGAGCAATTCAATCTCGACCCCCACGAATGGCTCGACCACATCGAGCGCGGCCTCACGCCCAACGGCGAGAACGGCGCCCAGTTCCGCGCCCGCGTTGAGCCGTGCCTGCGCGAAATCATCGCGAAGCATCCCGGCCAGACCGTGGGCATTTTCTGCCACGGCGGCGTGGTGCGCATGATTCTTTCCATCCTGCTCAACTTGCCGCTGCCAAAAACAAACGTTTTCGAGATCGAATACACCAGCGTCACGCAAGTCGCATTGCGCCCGCGCATCACGGAAATCGAATTGCTCAATTTCACGCCGTGGCGCGACCTGCCGCATGAAACGTGAACCGCTTTGGCGCGTTTCCATCGCCACGACGCCGGAGGCCGAGGATGCCGTCGCGGAAATGCTCCGCGCGGTCCTGGGTCACGCCGCCGTAACTTATTTCAACGTGGAAACCGGCGTGAGCATGGTCACGGTTTATTGTGAAACCAGACCGGCGGCCGGCGTTCGCAAGACAATTGTCGGCGGGCTTGAGCAAATCAAAATGTGCGGGCTGAAAGCTGGCCCGGGCAAAATAACGATTGCCAAAGTCCGGCGCGAGGACTGGGCGGAATCGTGGAAACGGCATTTCAAGCCCATCGAAATCGGCGATGCGCTGCTGGTCAAGCCCAGTTGGAGCAGGCGCCGGCCACGAAAAAATCAGGCGCTCGTCATATTGGATCCCGGCTTGAGCTTCGGCACCGGCCAGCATCCGACGACGGCGTTTTGCCTGCGCGAAATTGTCAGATTGAGACCACTTCAAAGGGAGCGCGGGCGGGCCGCCCGCGAGTTCAAAACCCAACATCACGCGGACGAGCCGTCCGCGCTCCAGTCCTTTTTGGACATCGGCACCGGCTCCGGCATTCTGGCGATTGCGGCGGCAAAACTCGGATACGAACCGGTTCACGCATTTGACTTTGATGCAAATGCGATCCAGATTGCGCGTGTGAACGCCCGCAGGAACAACGTCGCCGGCAAAATCCGTTTTTGGCGCGGCGACGTTGCGAAATTGCCACCGCACCCGGCGCGAAAATACGATTTGATTTGCGCCAACCTCATTTCCGACCTGCTCATCGCCGAACGGCGGCGGATTACGGCGCAATTGAATCGCGGCGGAACGCTGGTGCTGGCCGGAATCTTGAAATCGGAATTCCAAGAAGTTCAGGCGGCGTTTGAACAATTGGGATTGAAACCGCTTTCCAGCAAAACGGAACGGGAGTGGCGGTCGGGTTCGTTTCAGTTGGCGTGAACATATTTTTGAACATTGAAGCCGGGAGTGCAGTCTGATTTGTAGAAGTTGAAATGAAAATCAGCAGGTCATCTGCGGGGGAAGTTGGCATGTTTTACGCTGTAGTTCTGGTGAAAGGTGAAATGCTATGATGAAGACACTGGAGTTCATGGGCGAAGCCATTCGCGACCAAAAGCATCCGTTCCGCAAAACGGACAACCAGCCGAAAAAAGCGCGGAAAAACCGCTACGAACGCAGAAAAATCAAGGAATACCTCCACTTGGCGGATTTACTGTCCGAAGAAATGGCATAGGCCGGTTTTTGGACAGCGTGTCCATAAAGCGCCAGCCGGTTGCAGCCTCAACCGGACGGCGGGGAAAAATCACCTCTGGCAATCCGGACAGATTCCAAAAAATTCCAGCTTGTGGGTCACGGCTTTGAACCCATTTTGGGCGGCAATCTGTTTCTCAATTTTCTCCGGAAAGCATTCATCAATCTCCACAACTTCCGAGCATTGCGTGCAGACCAGATGATGGTGGTGGCCGTCGTCGTTTTCGGCGACGAGTTCAAATCGCGCCGCGCCGTCGCCGAAATCAAACCGCTTCACCATGCCCATCTCCTCCAGGAGGTGCATCGCGCGGTAAATCGTGGCCAAGTCGCACCGGCCTCCGGACATTCCGGCAAAAATCTCCCGGTTCGTGAGCGGATGCGGATGGTGCCGCAGAATTTCCAGGATGGCCGCGCGCGGGCCGGTGATTTTGCGCGACTGGCGCCGCAGCCGTCCCTTCAACGCGGACATTTCCTGCCGCTTGTGCGGATGCGGATGCGGTTTCATTTGCCAGACAAAATCACATTGGCTTTTCCGAAAAGCAAGTTGCAATTGATTTGCAACTTGCGGCAGCGAAAATTCCGCTCAAAGAATTGCGGCGCGGTTTTGGAGCAGCGCAGGCATCCCGCCTGCGAATCATCCCGTTTGCACAGGCGGACGCCTGCGCCACCATTACTTCATCAGCAGCATCTGGCGCGCGCGCTTGATGGCCGTGGTCATGCGGCGCTGGTAATGCGCGGGCAGGCCGGTATATTTGCGCGGCAGGATGCGGCCCTGGTCGGTCACGAACTGCCGGAGCAGGTTCGTGTTTTTGAAATCGAGCGCGTCCACGGTGAAGTCAATCTTCGGTTTCGGCCGCGGCGTGCGGTTCTCCATCGTGCGGCGCGTGCCGCCGCGCTTGTCCTTTTCGGTATTCGTCTTGCGAGGCATGATTACTTGATCTCCTTGTGCATGGTGTGACGGCGCAACGCGGGGTTGTATTTTTTGACTTCCAGTTTTTCCGTCTGCAACTTTTTGTTGCGCGAGGTGGTGTAGCGCGAAGGCGATTTGCCCTCCTTGCGCGCCTCTGTGCATTCAATGGTGATGGTTTCGCGCGGCATAATTTATTCCTTTTCCTTGGCTTTTTGTTCTTCTCCCGCTCCCGATTCTTCATCCTCGGTCTCAACCTCCGTGACGCCGGCGTTGTCAATCGTGCCGAGCGCGCCCAGCCGGCGCTGGCGCAACGCGCCTTCCTTTTCCAGTTGCGCCTGGGCATTCACCGTGAACCGCGTCCACGGAATCGCCTCAAGGCGCGCGCGCGGAATCGGTTTGCCGGTCAGCTCGCAGACGCCATAGGTCTTTTTCTCGATGCGCTTGAGCGCCTCCTCGATTTCATAAACCGCGTCCTGGTCAGACGAGAGCAGGCTCAACGCGAAGTCGCGGTCAAAATTGTCCGTGCCCGAATCCGCCATGTGCAGGCTGTAACCCGGCATCTCCTGCGCCGAATCCTTCGCCAGCCCGTTCATCTGGTGGAGCAACTGCTCGCGCAGTTCGAGCAGCCGGATGTAATACTTCTGCCACTCGGTTTTGACTTTCCTGGGATCGGCAACGGCCTTTGCCTTCGCCATCGGGCGGCCGAGAATCGCCGCCGATGTGGCGGACGCCTGCGGCTTGCCGTGCCGCGCCGGTTTTCTGGTCTCTGTTTTTTTAGCTGTCACAATTCAAAACTATTTTCCGGCTTCAAATCCGGTTCGTCAAGAGCGCGGGAATGTATCAAAGGGAAATAATTACGCCACTAAAATCTTCAAAATAATTTGGCGCACGAATCCCGAAAAATCACTCTGTCCCGAAGAAATCCGCTGGCAACTGGATGCGCCTTCGGCTTCCATTCTGGCGTGAACGAGCAAACGGCCGGCAAATTTCGCGCGCTTTCCCATCCGGCGCTGCTTGCCCTGCTGCTGGCCGCGGCAACGCTGGCGGTTTTCTGGCCGGTCGTGCATTGCAATTTTTTGAACTACGATGACCCGGACTATTTCACGGCCAGACCGCGCCGGCCAAGGCCGACATTCTGGACAATCTTGGATTTGCGCTGGCGGCAAAAAAACAATTCGTCGAAGCCGTCGCGAATTTTGAGGCGGCGCTGAAATTGGATCCGGATTCCGCCGATGCACACAACAATCTCGCCGCCGTCTTGTTCATGGAACAGCGTTTTGACGAGGCCGCGCGGCACTATCGCGAGGCGCTGCGGCTCACGCCCGATGATCCTCGGATTTACGCCAATCTGGGCGATGCCCTCGTCCGCCTGGGACAAATTCCCGATGCGGTGAAATGTTATCAGGAGGTATTGCGGCTCAAACCTGGTGACGCCCGGGCGGAGGCCAAATTGAGGGCCTTGGGCGCGGATAAGTGAATTCATGCCGGACGGCTGGTTTCCACAAACCAGAACCTCCGATCAGCACATGCTGATTTTTGCGGCGCGGCAAAGCCCGTTGGCGGCTTGATTTATTTCGGTGGCTGCAACTTGGCGCGCAGAACGTAGATGAGGGCCTTGACGGTGAGTTCGATGAAGAGAAACGGCTTGGCGATGAAGTCGTTGCCGCCGGCCATCATGGAACTGGTGCGGCTGTCGAAGTCGCTCAACGCGGTGACGAATACGACCGGGGTTTTTTTGTGATGCGGCAGGCCGCGCAGTTTGGAGCACAGTTCAAAGCCGTTCATGCCGGGCATGTCCACGTCAAGGAACACAAGGTCGTAATTTTTTTCCTCGAGCAGCTTGAAGGCGACGTTTGGATCTTCGACGCTGGTGGACTGGAGGTGGGCCTTCTCAAGGGCGTAGGTGATGGCGCGGCGGGAAATAGGCTCGTCGTCCACGACCAGGATGTTGCTGGCGGGGATTTCCTGTATTTCGGGCGCGCTGGGAGCGCCGCCAAAAAGAAAGCCGAGAAAATCCACGCCCGCGGCAACGGTGCGGAGCGTGGAGGAATTGATGCCCTTCGGTTTTTCGTAAAGCTCCTTGAGCAACGCTTCGACCGCGTCTGACATCTTGGAGATGTGGGTCAAACCGGCGATGCCCGCATTGCCGGTGAGGGCGTGAAGGCGGCGGTAAAGTTCGTAAATCTGCTTGAGTTGCGCCATTTCGTCGTTGGTCTTGACGAGGCTTTGCAGGCCGGTGCGCAACGCCGCGAGCGTGGCGGGAAGGCTGTCAACGAATGATTTTCGCAGTTCGGCCTGAAAAACATAATCCTGCGCGCCGGCGGTGGTGAGCTTCGCTGTCCTGGCCTCTGCTTCAGGCGGGGCTTCCACCGACGGGGATGCTTTTGGCAGCGCGCCGCCGTCGCCGACAGACTGGCGCACAATGTTCAAAACCTCCTGCGGCGAGCAACTGGCCTTGGAAAGGCATTTGTTGGCGCCGGCCTTCCACGCCTCCTGAATCAGGTTGGTCAGATACGTGTTGGAAAAAACTATGATGGGCAGCCTGGCAAAATTGGCATCACCGCGGACTGTCTTGATGACGTCCACACCCGACATTTTGGGCAGAATGAGATCGAGGAGCATGATGTCGGGCTGAAACGTCTCCAACATCTTCAACCCGGTCTCGCCGTCGCGGGCGGTTTCGGCCTGATAACCTTCCAGCGCGAGTTTGTTGCGGTAAACGTTCGCAACAATCTGGTTGTCTTCAATGATAAGGATTTTTTTCATGAAATTCACGCCGGCGGCGGCGGCACGGCAAGGGCGGAATGCCCCGCTAGAAATGTCTGGATGTCCTTGTATTCGCGCCGGGCCTCGGCCAGAAGATCGTCGGCCCCGGTCAGCGTGCCCGATTTGCCCATCTTTTCCAGCTTGAGCAGCACCGCCGCCAGCCGGGCCATGCCAAGCGTGGCGCTCGCGCCCTTGCAACTGTGCGCAATGTGCCCGACATCAGCGGATTTGTTCTCCCGCACGGCGTCCTCGATTTGTTTGAACTGGCGCTCCGTCTGTGTGTAAAACATGTCAATCAATTCGCGCATGCTTTCCGGGCTGCCTTCCGTCAAATCCGACAGCCGCGACATTTCCACCGGGGGTTCCGCGGGTGGGGCGGAAACCGCCTGGGCGGCAGCGGCGATGGTGGCGGCAACATCCGCAGGCGGGGGGGCGGCAGCTTCCGGCGCGGTCGCAGGAGTGGCGGTGGCGTCCGGCGCGGTCGCAGCAGGCGTAGCGGCGGCGGCCTGACGGATTTGCGGACCCCATCGTTCGATGGCACCGCGCACATCCGCCGGGCGGATGGGCTTGGCCAGATAATCGTCCATGCCGGCGTCAAGACAGCTCTCGCGGTCCGCCTGCTGCGCGTGCGCGGTCATGGCGATGATTAGGATGCGTGAATCGTAATTCGGATGCGCCGCGACGTCTTTCTGTCGTTCGCGGATGGCGCGTGTGGCTGTCAACCCATCCATTTCCGGCATCATCATATCCATGAACACCAAATCATAACGCTGATGGTCAAGGGCTTCAAGTCCCGCGCGCCCGTTTGCGGCGATGGCGCACTCGTAGCCGAGTTGCTTCAAAATGCGGGCGGCGACTTTTTGGTTGATGGCATTGTCCTCGCACAAAAGGATGCGCAGCGGCAGGCGCTCGGCGAGCGGCTGTTCGGACTTCGGCGTTGTCGGCGCCTCTTTTTTATCCCGGCTGAACAGCGCGCGTTCGATCGCGGCGTAAAACTGCGCGGGTTTGACGTGCTTGGTGAGTGTCTGCGCAAAGGTGATGCGCGTGGGGGCATTCCCGCCCACGGGCGTGAGCAAAATCAATGGCATCATCGCCACGCCGGGCAGCCTGCGAATCTCAATGGCCAGATCGAGGCCGTCCATGCCGGGCATTTGTGAATCCACAACCGCCAGGTCAAACTGTTCGCCGGCGCGCAGCCAGTCGAACGCCTGCGTGGCGTTTTCGGCAACGCTCGGGTTCATTCCCCATAGCGTCACCTGCTCTGCCAGCACGCGGCGGACGGTCGCGTTGTCGTCCACGATCAAAATCCGCAAATCAGCCAGCCTGGGCTGGCGGCCCGCCAGTGGACGCGACCCGGCTGCTTCCAGGGTTTCCGCCTGAAAAATTACAGTGAAATGAAACGTGGAGCCTTCGCCCGGCACGCTTTCGGCCCACATTTTGCCGCCCATCAATTCAACGATCTTCTTGCTGATGGCCAGCCCAAGCCCCGTGCCGCCGTATTGCCGCGCGGTGGATTTCTCGGCCTGCATGAACGGCTCGAACAGGTGCGCCAGTATTTCCGGCTTGATGCCAATGCCGGTGTCGCGCACGGAAAAATGCAGGTGCAGAAGCGAACGGTCCGTCCCGCCCGCCGGCTGTGTCGAAAGCAATTCGACCTGGACAAAAACCTCGCCCTTTTCGGTGAACTTGATGGCATTGTTCAAAAGATTCACCAGCACCTGCCGCAGCCGGAGCGAATCGCCCTCGACCATCGCGGGAATTCCGTTGTCCATTTGATATGCCAGGTCGAGATTGTCCTCGGCGGCCTTGGTGGCCATCACATCGAGCGTCTCCTCGATGTGCGACCGCAGATCAAACGGCCGCGGATCCAGTTCCATCTTGCCCGCCTCGATTTTTGAAAAGTCGAGGATGTCGTTGATGATGGTCAGCAACGATTCGCCACTGGTCTGGATGGTTTCCAGATAACCGCGCTGGTCGGGCGTCAGCGGCGTTTCCATGAGCAGGCTGACCATGGCGATGACGCCGTTCATCGGCGTGCGGATTTCGTGGCTCATCGCGGCTAGAAAATCCGACTTGGCGCGCACGCTGGCCTCGGCGGCGCGACTCTCCTCGATCAACTCCTGGTTGCGCCGGATCAAATCATCCTGTTGATGCCGCATGTCCAGCATGACCCGCAGGCGCGCGCACAAGAGGGTGGATTCGGTCCGCTTGTTGATGCAGTCCAGCGCGCCGAGTTCAAACGCGCGCAGCTTCACCGCCGTGCCCTCGCCGGCGGTGAACGCGATGAGTGGCGTGATGTAGGCCGGCGGATGCTCCTTGAACTGGCGCAGCAGCTCCGGGCCTTCCGGCGATTCCATGTCCACCAGCACCATGTCAACGGGATTCTGTTGCACCAATTGCACAGCCTCCCCGGCGCTGCGGACCGGGACAGTCACGATGCCATCCGCCGCCAAAACGGACGACAGCTTTTCCGCCCATTGGAGATTGCCGCCAACCAGCAAAATCCGGGCCGTCACCCGGCTCATGACATACGATTCCAACGATTCCACTTTATTTTTTCGCTTTCACCAAGCCAGGACATTAAACACGCTTTCGTTCAATCCGCCAATGCGATTTTGCAAAAAGAAATTCATGCGCGGAAAGAAACATTGCGGCGCGCGATTTCGCCGGTAAAATTCCGCCATGCTCCAAACGGTGCAAGAACCTCGCAGGGCGGAACCGCCGGCAACATTCCGCGAGACCTGCCTCGCCGCCTGCCGCTTCATGCTGCTGGCGCGCGTGCTGGACGACAAACTCGCCGCGCTTTATCGCGCCGGGAAAATCCACGGCGGCGTTTTTCTCGGCCGGGGACAGGAAGCCTTGAGCGTTTCCATCGGTTTGTCCCTGAAAAAGTGCGACGTGTTCGCGCCGCTGATCCGCGACGCCGCCGGCCGGCTCGCGTTCGGCGAACCGCTCATTGACGCCGTGCGGACGTATCTGGGTTCCTCGCTCGGCCCAATGCGCGGGCGCGACGGCAACGTTCACCGGGGCAGGCCGCGGGAGGGTTATTTGCCGATGGTCAGCCACCTCGGCGCGATGATTTCCGTCGTGAACGGGATGCTGCTCGCGCGAAAATTAAAAAAAATTTCCGGAACCGTCGGCGCGGCCAGCATCGGCGACGGCGCGACCTCCACCGGCGCCTTTCACGAGGCATTGAACCAGGCCGCCATTGAAAAACTGCCGCTCGTCCTCGTCATCGCCAACAACCAATACGCCTACTCGACGCCGACCTCGCGCCAATTTGCCTGCCGCGACCTCGCCGACAAGGCCATTGGCTACGGCGTCGAATCGCAATCGGTTGACGGCACGGATTTGGCCGCGTGCCTGGAAACCGTTGGCGGCGCCGTCGCACGCGCCCGCGAAGGCCGCGGCCCGCAAATGGTCGTCGCCACATTGCTCCGCCTTTGCGGCCACGGCGAACACGACGACGCCGGTTACGTTGACCCGAAATTGAAGGCGTCGCCGGTCGGGCGCGACTGCCTGAAGGTCGCCGAGGAATTTTTGATCCGCCAGAAATGGATGGACGCCGCGCAACTGGCCGCGTTGCGTGACCGGCTCGTTCGCGATGTGGAGGAAGCAGTTGCGCAGGCGCAGCGTGAACCGGCGCCCGACCCGTTTGTCGAGAACTGGTGCGCGATTTCAACCGAACACCTGAATGAAGGGCATGAATAATTGTTTGAAAACAACCAACATCCAACAACCAACATCCAACGCCCAATGGTTCCGCGCCCGCAGCAATTGGACGTTGGTTGTTGAATGTTGGTTGTTGGATGTTTGCCTTCCAATTGCACAATGAGCATCACCTACCTCGAAGCCATCCGCGAAGCGCAGTTCCACGCGCTGCGCGACGATCCGCGAGTGTTCATTTACGGACAGGACGTCGGCGCGTTCGGCGGCGCGTTCAAGGCCACCAAAAACCTGGCGAAGGAATTTCCCGGCCGCGTGCTCGATTCGCCAATCAGCGAGGACGCGATGATCGGCTTGGCCGTCGGCGCGGCGATTGAAGGCATGAGGCCGGTCATTGAAATGCAGTTTGCGGATTTTTCCACCGTCGGTTTCAACCAGATCGTCAACCAGGCCGCCACGCTTTTCTGGCGCACGAACGTGCCCTGCCCCATCACCGTGCGCCTGCCGTTCGGCGGCACGTCCGGCAGCGGGCCGTTTCACAGCCAGTGCATCGAGGCGATTTACGCGCATTATCCCGGCCTCGTCGTGTTGACGCCGGCAACGGTCGAGGACGCCTACAGCATGTTGCTCGAAGCCGTGGCGATTGACGACCCGGTGATTTTCTGCGAGCACAAATTACTGTATTACCATCTCAAGGCCGAAAAACTGCCAAACGAGGCGCTGCCCGTCGGCAAGGCCCGCATTGCGCGCGAGGGCCGCGACCTGACCATCGTGGCCTACAGCGCAATGGTGCATGAAGCGCTTGAAGCCGCCGCCGAACTCGTCCCGGAAGGCTGGGAAATTGAGGTGGTGGATTTGCGTTCCGTGAAACCGCTCGACACCGACACCGTGATGGCCAGCGTCGCGCGCACCGGAAGATTGCTGTGCGTGGGTGAAGCCTGGCCGTGGGGCGGCGTGACGGCGGAAGTCATCGCGCGCGTCACGAGCGAGGGTTACGGATTGCTAGACGTGCCGCCGCAAAGGCTCAACGCCAAGGACACGCCCGTGCCGTATCATCCGAATTTGTGGACCGCGCATCGTCCGACCGCGCGCAGCGTGGCGGCAGCAGCGAGAAACCTCTTGCGCCAGTGAATTATGAAAATCGTAAATCGTAAATCATAAATCAAAAATTCCCGATGCCTTCCATTCCCATCATCATGCCGCAGCTCGGCGAATCCATCGCCGAGGCCAAAGTGATCAACTTCCTGGTCAAGCCCGGCGACCCCGTGGAAGCCGATCAAGATTTGGTCGAAGTCGAGACAAACAAGGCCGCCATGACCGTCACGTCGCCGTGCCGCGGGCGCATTGAAAAACTCACCGCCGAACCCGGCGAAAACTATGTCGTTGGCGCCGTGCTCGGCCAGATTGAGGCCACAAAGGAAGAATTGGTGCGGCTGGGCCTGGATGTTTCCGCGTCGGCGAAAACCGGCGACGCGGACCGCGTTTCAAACGCCGAAGCCGTTGGCGGAAAATACCGGGTTCAGCCGACCGTGCGCGGTCTGCCCGTGCCGGCGAACGCGGCGGGCGCTAGCTATCTCTCGCCGCGGCTCAAGGCGCGGATGCACGAACTCGGCTTGAGCGCCGCCGATCTCGCGGGCGTTGCCGGCAGCGGCGCGGCGGGCCGCGTGACCGTCGGGGATTTTGAAAAATTCATCGCGCACATTGAAAAGCAAAAAGTCAGCCAGGCCTCGACCATGCGCGTGGCTGTGGCGGACGCGATGCGGCGAAGCTGGACGCGGCCCATTGCGCACGTCGGCATGCCGGTGTGCCTGGACCCGCTGTTCGCTTATCGCAAAATTGCGAGGCCAAAGCCCGGCCCGGCGCTCTGCGCCTTGCGCGCGCTGGCGGTGGCACTGTCGGAAAACAGCGCGCCCGCCGGACGGCTTGTCGGCAGCAAAATCGTCCATCCCTCGGCCATTGACATAGCGTTTGCCGTCGAAGCCGAGGACGGCGTGCTTGTGCCGGTGATCCGCAACGCGGACAAAAAAACGCTGAAAGATTTGATCGCGCCCTACAACGAGCTGGTGGAACTGGCGCGCGAATGCAAATTGCCGCCCAGCGCAACGGGCGGTTCGATTGCCACCGTCACCAATTTCGGCACGTTCGGCCTGGAATGGGCCACGCCGATTCCGCTGCCGGAGCAGACGCTCGTGCTCGGCATGGGCGCGGCGCGGCATGAGCCGCATTGGGACGGCGTCAAAGGCCAGTTCGTGCCGATCATGGAGGCGAACCTGACGTTGAGCTTCGACCATCGCGTGATTGACGGCGGCGCGGCGGGCCGGCTGCTACAGCGCGTCGCGGAATTGATGTCGAAGCCGGAGAAATTGTAAGTGGGTCACCCCAACCCCTTCCACTATTTAACAATGACGCTCCGACCCTCTACGGTCGGGTCCACGGGAGAGTGCTTTTTCAAATACAAGACGACAACGTCCTTCAAGCCGTCACCGGACACGAAATTTTTTCCCCTGGTGAATGCACTGAATCTGTCTCCGGCAACCGCGAGAAAATCATTCATGGCCACTCGGTAAATCTTTAACGGGTCGAGAGGGCTGCCCCCTATCAGCACGTTGGCCACCCGCTGCCCGGCAGGTTTTGCCATGTCATAGACCACGTTGAGACCTGATGTCTGAAGCAGGCCGTAT
>JBEKRA010000011.1:0-15320 GCA_049519195.1 Verrucomicrobiota bacterium | reverse complement strand
GGAGCGGATGCGGAAGATTCGCGTCTTCAGCGGCGGCGCGACGCCCAGCTACATCTCGCTCGATTACCGGGCGCAGGAGGGTTTCATTTACCGCATCGCCCGCGACGGCGAGGAAGAAAGTTCCATCCTTAAAAAAGTTCTGGCCGCGAAACTTGGCATCGGCAAAGACTCCGCCATCGTCAGCGAATTTGGCGGCAAGCGCATCGTGCGCGAGCCGGTGCCGATTGCGAAGGACGAACCGCTCAAGCTCGAACTCCAGGATTTCGTGGACTGCGTCCGCGAGAAACACGCGCCCGTCGTCAGCGGCGAATCCGCCAAGCGCGCGCTGGATCTGGCGTTTGAAATCACAAGGCAGGTGCAGCAATCAAAATAACCCGAAAAACGTCAGCCGGGGCAAAACCAGACGCCCACTAACCAGTTCCGTATCGAGGAAGTTGGCTTGGATTCGCCGTTGCTGGAGGCTGTCATAAAACTGCGCGCTGCCGGCAAAGCCCGGCTCGGCCCTTTTCCACAAGGCGCATTTGAGTTAGCGCCTTTGTTCAACGACGCGACTTTTGAGCGAGATATTTCAGATATGAGCCAAGCAGCTCATGCTATTGCCGCCGAGATCCAGTTTTTTCATGGGAATCAAACCGTTTCAGGCTGCGCCCCGGGAATTTCCTTGGGCCGGTTTTCGGGAGCCGGAGTCTCCAGCCCGTCAAAACGCGCGGGCAATTGGTTTTGCTTTTCCCAGACCGCAATCGCCCTGGCCCAGCCCTCGGCCAGAAGTTCGCTCAAGATGTCGAACTCTTTTGCGGCAGGTGTGCCGTTGGCGGGCGGAATCCCGTTTCCATTCTTCCGGCAGGATGCGCCTGATTTTGTCCGTGCTATTGACTGCCCGATTTTTGCCGTGTCTCCACCGTTTGTGTCCTCGTCGGCCTTCGGACAGTCCGCGCCCAGTTCGATGAAACAAGAGCCATGGCCGGGCAATTGGTGCCGGAACAGGGTGTGATTGTTTCCGCTGGCGGCGGGCATCTGCCACGTCCGCTCGCCGTCCTCCAGCCGGATGCGCACGGTGTCAAAGCCGAGTTTGCGGGCGATGAACACCGTGTCCTCGCAGAGGGCAGCTATGCTTTGGCAACGGTCTCCTTCCATGACGAGCCAGCGGGTCTGGGCGAGGGCATACTGGATTTCGGCGCGCATGTTCAGGGAATTACCCAATATGCGGCCGACGGCAAACCATTCGCGGCTGAAATTCATCTGGCCCGCCGCCAGCAGGATGATCAACATGCCAAGACCCAGAAGGATGGCCATCTGCTCTCCGTGCGACCAAAAGGCGGCAAAACCCAGCGCGAGAAAAATCGCGGTGAAGGCATAAGTCCCCAAAACGACCTGCCGCCGGGACAAACCGGATTCCAGGAGACGATGATGAATGTGGCCGCGGTCGGCGCGAAACAGCGGCAGTCCGCGCACACCCCGCCGCAAAATGGCGAGCGCGGTGTCCAAAATCGGCAGGGCCAGGACAAACAAAGGGGCGATGAGCGCGGCAAAGACCGTGCCTTTTTGCGAGCTGGAAATCGTCAGGCAGCCGACAAGGAAACCGAGGAAATAAGCGCCGCCGTCGCCCATGTAAATGCGCGCGGGGGGAAAGTTGAACCACAAAAAGCCCAGCAGCGCGCCCGACATTCCGGCGGCGATGAAGGACGTGGGACCAAAGGCGCCACCCACGTAAACCAGCAGGATCATCAACATCAGGCAGATGCCGCCCGCCAAGCCGTCCACGCCGTCAATCAGGTTGATGAGATTGGTCAGGGCCACGAGCCAGAACACTGTGACCAGACAAGACCAAAAACCCAGGTCAATGACGTGGCCGGTGAAGGGGATTTGAAATTTATGGATGCCGATGCCCAAAAAATACGTTGCGGCCGCGATGGCCACCTGGCCAAAGAGTTTGCGCCTGGCGCCCAGCGGAACAAGGTCGTCCCACAATCCAAGTCCGAACATGGCAAGTGCCATAGCCAGGATTTTCCAGGAAATCCAAGGTATCATGGGATAGGACTGGGACTGCCAGCCATTCAACGCTTTGAACAACACAACAATCGCCACAAAGGCCGCAGCCAGCGCCACGCCGCCCAGACGTGATTTTTGAACCCCGCCGGCGTGATGCATCTCCGCGTCGCGGCGGGGCAAATCCACGCGCCTCCGCAACCGCAGAATCAGCGTAATCACGGCGACGCCAACCCCGATACCTACCAGACAACTCAATATGAGCCGTTGATAATCCATACGATTTATCCATCCTGCCAGGAATTTTGATGTTAGCGACAACGTCCCGCAAAAGCAATCAAATTTTAATGCAAAAAAATGTTGACAGGAATGCGGCTTCCAGTAGAATCTTTGGTGTTGCGGCACCAGATTGTGTTTTTGGTGTCGTGGTGTAATTGAGTCAGTTCAGGACATCGAATATGAAAAGACTTTTTTTGAAGGCGATGGGCGCGAGCGCGGGACTTATTCTGGCTGGCAGCGTCGGGGTTCGCGGCGATGTGCTTTATCAGAACACCACCACCGGAACGGGCAATGTTTTCTACTTCGGCAATGGTCAGCAGATTGGTCAGCAAATCTGGCTGGGGACACTGATACCCGAATATCTGACCAATTTTTCCTTCGAATATTACAGCCCGGACGCCTCTTGGAGCGGAAGCGTCTTCGCCGATGTTAAATTCTACGAGAACGACGGCGCGCCGACCAACGGGTATAACAGGCCAAGCACGCTTTTCTACGACAGCGGATCTGTGGCCTTTCCGAATCCGGCAACTTTCAATGGTAATTCCCTTTCGAACACGTTGATAGCGATTTATGAGTTGTCGGATTTGCAATATCCGCCGGGCGGCATGGTGCTGGACCCGAATTTCGTTCTGCCCACAAATTTCACGTTCACCATCACGTTTTCAGGCTTGACGGGAGGCGAACTGGTTGGCTTGCCCATTTTCGATCCGCCAGCCGTCGGAACGAACTATGGAGATTACTGGTATGACGCTTCCGGCAATTGGGAACTGCTGACAAACTCGTCTTTCCCGGTCCCCTTCAATGCGGAGTTTAATGGTTCCACCACATCCACGCCGGAACCAAGCGTCCTTTGTCTGGGAGCGCTGGGTGCGGCGGCGTTGACGGTCATGGCCCGGCGGCGGCAGCGACGCGGTTAAATCCAGCTTCAAACAATTTTCGCGATGAGCCGGCGCGAGCCGGCTCTTTTTGTTTGGAATCATGCCTCTGACAAACCAAGTGACGCCGACACAGTCAGAAAGTCCCGCCACAAAAGCAGCTTGGGAGATGCCATTCAAGCCTGGGAGCGCCGGCGTGTTTCGCGGCGAAGCCTTTCCCAGCCACCCGCTGCCGGCACGGCATCGCTCATGGGTTTGTCAAAGGCATGATCCCGCTCAAGCCCGGCGAAATTTTGGGCAGCATCCCAATTTGCAATTTTTTGAAGCGGGGCTGTCCCAGCCGTAGCTGGTGGCAGCGGGAAGCTCTTTGAAACTTCCGACAGCCGGGTTTCCGCGTGTTTTGTGCCGCGGGTGAGGACACCCGCGCTTCGTTCAAATCAGGACACTTCCGGATTTTTCACTGTGCCTGCAACCGGTAAAAGGCGTCTGCGTTGGTGGCGGACAAGGTCAACACAAACAATCCGTTGGTGAGCATGGGCGCGTTGGTGACGGTGGTCCACGTCGGCGGCGGATTGAGGCTGAATGTTTGCTGCAAAACATAACTCCCACCGTTGTTGGTCCAGGACAGTGAGAACTGCCTGCTGGTTGGGTTGACCGCGCTCGACAGCAGATTGGGGACAATGAAAATCACCACGTTCTTCCACGCCGAAAATTCCGAAGTGTTGTTGGCTGGATCGGTCGCGGTCGCGGTGACCACCCAACCCGCCGGAACGGAAACCGGCAGCAACGCGGTGAAGTTCGACGAACACGTTGCGCCCAGAGTCAGGTTCGTCTGGCCCAGAAAGACCTGTCCCTCGCCGTAGCCGTTCGTGTTGCCGGAAGGGCTTGCAAAAAACTGGAGCAGATAAGTCTTGCCCGCGCCGCTGTCGAGCGTGCCGCGGATTTGCGTCGCGGAGCCGCTATAGACATTCGTCAACACCGGATAATTTTGACCCCGATTCGCCGCGTTCGCCGCAACCCCGCTCTCGCAAGCAACATTAGTATTCACCCCGAAATTGCCCAGATCAATTCCCAAATCCGTGTTGCTGAAAATGCAATTGGCACTGATCAAATTATTCGAGCTGCCATTGCGAATTCGCACACCGGCGTGCCCATACCCTGCAGTGAACATGGCGAACGCAATGCGGTTGCCCGCGCCCGGCGTGGAACCGCCAATCGTATTGTTGGTCGCATTCACATCGAGTTCAACATTTTGATACACATTGCCCAGCGCGTTAGTTCCGTCCGCCTTGGTGCCGATGTAATTACCTTGAATTACGTTCCACGAGGCGTTGGTCAGATAGATGCCGTCCACTCCATTGGCCGAAATCAGGTTGCCCGCGCCCGCCGCGCTGCCGCCGATAAAATTCGTGGCGGCCTGCTGTAGATAAATCCCGTCGAGCACGTTGCCCACGGCCACGGCGCCCGATGCATCGGTGCCAATGTAATTTCCCTGCAACTGATTGCCCGTCGCACCCGAATAGGTCAAATAGACGCCGCCAAAACTAGAGGACGAGCCGTTCGCCGAAATCACATTCCGCGCGGCGGCGGTAGTGCCTCCGATTTGATTGTTGGCCGCATCTTGAATGCCGATGCCAACTCTCGTGTTGCCCAGACTGCCCGATCCGGTGGCATCCAGTCCGATAAGATTGCCCTGAATGACGTTGCCAATCACATTGCCATTGGTTCCCACTAGATAAATCCCCTGCTGGCCGTTGCCGGAAATCACATTGCCGCTCCCCGTCGTCACGCCGCCGACAACATTTGAACAGCCTTGAATCCGGACGCCAGCCCGCATATTGGCCACGGCTTTTTTGCCGGTGACATCCGTGCCGATGTAATTGCCGCAAATGGTGTTCGAGACGTCCGTGATCATCATAATGAGCACGCCGTTGTAGGTGTTGCCGGAAATCACATTGCGCGCGGTGGAGACCACGCCGCCGACGGTGTTCGCCGAAGCACCAATGATCCAGATGCCGTTGCCGCCATTGGGCAGCGCGTTGGTGCCGGCGACGGAAAGGCCGATGAGATTGCCTTGAATCAGATTCCCGCCGACGCCGCTGGCCAGAATAATTCCGTCCTGCAGGTTGCCGGAAATCACGTTGTTGGTCCCGATGAGATTTCCACTGGCGGTAATCATCACGCCGGCATTGTGATTGCCCAGGGCCAGTTTTCCAGTGGCATCCGTGCCGATGAAATTTCCCGTGACAATGTTGCCGACGGCGCCCGCGCCGGCCAAAAAGACGCCGTTGGTTCTATTGCCGGAGATGATATTGCGGGCGCCAGCGGTGCCGCCGCCAATCAGGTTTCCGCTGCACATGTTAATCACGACTCCGTTGTTGGTGTTGCCCAGCGCGCCGGTGCCAGACGCGTTGATGCCGATGTAATTTCCCTGCACCACATTGCTGCTGGTGTCAATGTAAATGCCATTGTCATTGTTTCCGGAAATCACATTGCCGTTGCCGGCTTTGCTGCCGCCAATCCGGTTGCCCGAACTTTCCACCCAGATGCCGTAGCTGCCGTTGCCCCGCGCGTTGGCGCCGGTTGTGTCAGTGCCGATGAAGTTGCCCTGAATGACATTCGACACGCCACTCAAAACAATACCCTGTGCTGGAAAACGGTTGATGGCCAGCCCGACCACGGTGTTGAAAGCGGAGTTCAACTGGAGGCCCACGCTGCCCGATCCGGCATTGGTCCCGTTCAATTCCACCACCGGCGTTCCGGAATAACCCGGCTGCGTGGTGGCGTCAATGGTTACCCGGTTCGTGATGGCTGGCAACTCACTCAACAGCGCGATGGTGAAGGGCGCGCTGCCGCTGATTTGAAAACTGATGGTGTTGGCGCCGGGAGTGGCGTTCGCATTGGTGATTGCCCAGCGCAATGAGCCAAGCCCGCTGTCGGCAGTGTTGGTCACCGTAAATGTGCCGCCATGAACCACGCCAACCCGGAACAGAAACAGAAAAGAAAAAAACATCAGCGTCACCGGCAACCGTCCGCCTTGACACACCGGACAAAAAAGAAATTTAATGATACCACGCATTTGACACAGTTCGTTGAGAAGATAATTTGCCTTAAAGACCTTCGCCTTAAAGACCCGGTCAAGTTTTTGTTTTTCTCAAGGCGCGATTTCGCGACTGGCTGGGTTTGCCGTGTCCTGACAAACTTGTCTTTCCCGCCAGCCTTGAAGCAACTTGCCATATCCCAAACAAAAAGCCCGTCTTCTACCGAGGACGGGCTGATCCTGAAAATTGCACATTTTACGGAGGGGAGGTGTGTCCACCCGGCAATTCCACACCACTACCGGAGCCGGGACTCGAATAATCCACTGGAGAAATTGGAGGCGCGGGCTTGAAATGCACGCTAGGTGTGATTGGTGGCAGAGGAGCAGCATTTGCACTTAATGGGGTTGTCGTTGCCGGCAAAATTGACGGAAGCGGAGCCAAAACCGGACCCACGATGGGATTGCCGCCATTGGAAGCGGCCAACACTTTGGCGATGGGTTCCTGGAGAGAAGGAATGGCGGCGGAAACACCGGCCAGAATCGCCTTGCCCGCGCCCGGCACAACCCCGGCCACGGCATTGGCCACGTCTTTATAGGCGCTGGGAACAACGCGGCAAACAGCTTCAACAATCTTGCCGGCTTCGGACGGCGCGGCAACTGCGGCAGCGCGCGCAATGGCAATGGCCTGTTCGGGCACAAGCGCCGCCGCCGTGGCGGCGGCAACCGAAGCCATTTTCGGCGTTGACTGGGCGATGGTCCCCACAATCGTCGCCGCAGCCGCCGGATTCAAACCCACCGCCGCCTTCACCACATTAATGGTCGTCTCCACGCAATTTTTTGAATCGGCCTGTGACACCAGTTCAGCGGACTTGGCCGGCAGTTCAGCCGGGCTGACGGCGCTCAATGTGCCAAAAAACGGATTGGCAACGCGAGTGTCACCGGCACGCAGTTCCACCGTCGCAACCATTGCGACAGCCATCACCAAACTCAAGATTTTTAAAGTTTTCATAGCTTGATAGAACATACCGAACCCATTACGACAGCCAATCTATGCGATGCAATCCTCCAAGTCAACAAAAAACAAAGGCAAATCGAACGTTGCGCTTCGCGTTCAAATACATTTCTTCCGGTAAATAAACCACCAAAACCAGAGCGTTCCCAGCGCGCCGCAGATGGCCGCTACAAGAAAATTTGCCTGAAGAGGAATGTTGCAAATGGTAATTTGCCCAACGCTCCACAGCCACGCGCCGAGAAAGGAACCGCTCGTCACCGTGCAGTCGCGGATGAGATAATACGCGCCGTAAGTCCGCGCCCGCAGCTCCGGCGCCGCCTCGCCGATGATGAGCGCCTTGCGCGCCGGCTCGCCGAATTCCTTCAGCCCGCGCACGACGAATGCCAGCGCCAGCCACGCAAAATTGTGCGCCCACAGCAGCGTCACCGGAAACAGCGTGAAGAAAACAAACGTGATCAGCACGAACGGTCGGCGTCCGTATTTGTCCGCCAGATGCGCGACGGGAATGTAGCAGAGCATCGCCGTGACCATTTCAAACGCGACGAGATAACCATATTGCTGCGCTGTCAGGCCGCCGGAATCCATCGCCCACAAAATGATGAACGCATACGGAATCCGTTCGCAGAAGCGGATGAGGATGTCGCTGACGAGCAGTTCCTTCAGCCCGGGCGTGAAGGATTTGACGACGTCGAGAAAGGTCATGGTAGGGCGACGCTGCTGCGTCGCCTGGCTGACCGGCAGGTCAGCCCTACCAGTTTCCGGTTCAAACATGAACCATTGGAACGCCGCCGTGAGCAGGCTCATCGTGATGCACAGCAGCAGCGCGTAACGCACACCGTCCGTCCAGCCGAAGCGCGTGAGCAGCCAGCCACCGATGAGCGGGCCTAGCATCATCGGCACGCGACGGATCATGGATTGCACGCCGATGCCCATCGTGTGCCGGTTTTTTTCGAGCGACGTGGCGACGATGGAAAAGGTTGCCGGCAACGACATCGCACTCCACGCCAGAAACAGAAACGAGCCGAGCAGCAGCGCGAGCCAATGGTGCCAGACCAAAACCAAAACGTAGCCGGCCACGGAAATGGCGCTGAAAAGCAGCAGCGAACGGCGTTGTCCCCAGCGGTCGGTGAGCCAGCCGCCGGGATAGGCGTAAATTGCGCCGAGAAAAGTTTGCAGCGCGTCGAAAAGCCCGATGATGAGGATGCTGCCGCCGAGCGTCTCGATGTATTTGGGCGCAAAACAAAGCCAGAGCTTTTCGCCCGTCCCAGCCAGCACGAGCGCGACGAGCAGCAGCGAGGTGTTGCGCCGCAGCGCGAGGAATTCAGAAATGTTTCGCAACCAATTCACAATGACCCGCCTGTTTCCCGCGCGACGATTGTGTGATTACTGCGGCGCGTTTTGCCGCAGAATTTCCGCGACCACGTCGGCGACCTTGACGCCGCGAAATTTCTCCTCTCTCCGGACGATGAGCCGGTGCGCCAGGACTTTCTGCGCAATCGCCTTCACCTGCGCGGCGGAGACGGAGTCGTTTCCTTGAATGGCTGCGACCGCCTGCGCGGCGCGAAACAGCCCGAGCGATCCGCGCGGGCTTGAGCCTAGCAGCAACGCCGGATGTTCGCGCGTTGCGCGGACAATTTTCAGGATGCAGTCACAAACTTCCGGCGGCACGCTCACTTTGCGCACGGCCTCCTGGCATTTCAAAATGCGGTCGGGCGTCGCCATTGGCTGGAGCGTGTCAATGGGATGGCACAGTTGAAAGCGCTCGACCATCTGTTTTTCATCGGCGAGCGATGGATAACCGAGATTCATCCGCATCAGGAAGCGGTCCTTTTGCGCTTCGGGCAGAAGAAACGTTCCTTCCTGCTCGATGGGATTTTGCGTGGCGACGACCATGAACGGCTTTTGCAAGCGGTAGGAGACGTTGCCCACCGTGACCATTGCTTCGCCCATCGCTTCGAGCAGCGCCGACTGCGTGCGCGGACTGGCGCGGTTGATTTCGTCCACGAGGACGAATTGCGAAAAGAGCGGGCCGAAACGAAATTCCGTCCGTCCGCCCTGCTGGTCAACGCAAGGCTCGCCCAGAACGTCCGACGGCAGCAGGTCCGGCGTGCATTGGATCCGTTTGAACGTGCAGCCGGCGCTTTGGGCCATCGCCCGGGCGAGCATCGTCTTGGCGACGCCAGGAACGTCTTCAATCAGCAAATGTCCCTCCGCCAGCCAGACCGCCGTCGCCAGCTCGACTTGTTCGTGCTTGCCGACGATGACTTTTTCGACATTGGCAATGAGTTGTTGCGCTATGGCGGAAACTTCCGCTGTCGTCAACAGCTTGGGTGCTTCGACCGGCGGCAGGGCCATCTTCGGCTTTTTTACAATCTCCGGGAATGGGATTTCCATGCGGGCAAATTAACCACGAAAAACACGAAACACACGAAAGAAATGCAAGGCGTGTGGGCGGTGTTACCGCATCTGGGAATCAATTTTGCAGCCTGTCAAGATTTTAGGCGGTATCATTTATTACGTCCAATTCTGGTCAGAGCGAACAATATAAAGCCAACTAGAAACCACTTTGCAAAAACCAGCAGCCAAAAAACAACCGTCCGACCTGCCTCAGATTCATGTGTGTTTCCAGTCAGCAAGTCAGACAAAAACATTGGGGCAACCTGAACCAGAGCAATAGAGAACTTCAAACTTGGAGAAGCTGGAGAATTCGGCAAAAATAGAATCCAACTAATTACCATAACGAGCGCCCCAACACATGCGCCGAAGATAAATGCACCGCGAAACCTCGATGCGATTCTCAATTCCGCCCTGCGCAACCGACATCTCCACCGGTCAAAAGCAATATCCTCAGCACTTGGTTTAACTAGAAAGATATAAAAAGCAAATGACAACATTGCTGCTAAAACAAATAAAATACAGAAAGGAATCAAAAATGGCCAAGCTGTGATGATTTCTTGCATGATGCGCACGATGCCACCTAAAAAGTATTAGGTATTAAATTGAGCGGCGTAGTCTGAATCATGAAACTGACCTTGCACCTGCAAAATGCCTTTGTCGAGAGGAAATTTCGGTAGGGCAGAACTGCTGCTCTGCCTGAATATTGGGCGGCGCAGCAACGCCGCCCTACCGTCAAATCATTTTGCCTCATTGCTTTCGCCGGATCGGTAATGCAGCACCTTCACTTTTTCGAGCGTGACAAGGCCGCCGCCAATCATCTCATTGAGAACGGGCAGGAAGGAATTGATTTTCTCCTCGCTGTCCACGATTTCGATGACGAGCGGCAGATCCATCGAAAGTCGCAGGATTTTGGCCGTGTGCAGCCGGCTGGCCTTGCCGAAGCCCATCGGCCCGCGCAAAACAGTCGCGCCAGCGAGGTGCATTTCGCGCGCCTTCAACACTATGGCTTCGTAAAGCGGTTTGTGTTCCCATCGGTCGCTTTCGCCGATGAAGATTCGCAGCAGAACCGCGTCATTTGGAATTTCCATGTTAATTTCCTTTCATTGAATTGAGCATCGAGCCGAGCATCCAGCCGAGCCACACGGCAGCCATGCAGAGGATGACGGACAAGATGACGTTGCCGCCGGCGTAAAGCCATTCGCGGTCGTGCAGAAGATTCAAGGTTTGCAGGCTGAAGGAAGAAAATGTTGTGTAGCCGCCGCAGACGCCAATCATGAGAAATTGCGTGGCGAAGGCGCGTGACTGCGAATCCATCCGGCCTTCGGGAACCGCCAACGCGGCAAAAATGCCGATGAGAAATGAGCCGGTGACGTTGATGACTAGCGTGCCGAAAGGAAAAGTTTCGCCGAAACGCGACGCGATCAAACCGGAAAGCCAGTAGCGGCTCACGCTGCCGAGCGCGCCGCCGATGGCGACCCAAAGATAGGCGATGTTCATAATACTCCTGCGAATGGTTTATTCGTAGGAGTCATCAGCACTGAAACAGTCAGGCGGTTTTCCCATGCGGGACGGCAAACTCCATTGCCTCGGAAATTGTATTCCACCCGGCGCAACCAGGCAACCGAAAATCCGGCCGCTCACGATTTTTTGCGCACTTCCACCTTCATCCGGCTCAACTTGACGTAGAGCTTGCCGCGCCGGCGCAGCGGCCACCAGTCGTAAAGGTAAATCTGCATGGGCCGCCACATCGCCACCCATCCGGCGATGGTCAGGCTTTCGCGCGCTATGCTGCGGAACGTTCCCGACTCGTCGCCGCCGATGGCGTGGCCAGCCGTCAGGCAGCCCGCCAGAAACAGCACGCCGATGATGATGGTTTGCTGCCCTTCCTTGAGCAATTGCCGGAATTCCATCCGGTTCAGCCGCGCGCGATACGCGAAGTAATGATGCACGCCCTGCTCGATGACCGACTGGGGATTTTGGTCCGCGGGAAATTCATTCAAATGGACGACGAGCACCACCGGCTCGTCCAGCGGAAATTCCTGCACCCAACTGAAGATAAATTCTTCGGCATCGCCGTCCAGGTCCTTTTCAGGGAACGGCGCGGAATCCATCGTGTTGAAAAGCTGCCCGATTTCCCGCAGGTTCAACTCAATCCGGTGCTGCATGCGCTCTGGCTTTGGCATTGCTTGACAAGCCACGGAACCGGACGGAGCAAGGCAAAGTCCAGCGGCGGCGGATGGAGTTTAATTGCAGCGGTGCACACAAAACACCACCGCTGCGGAAACCTTGAAACAAGGCCGCCACCAAACTACCGCGATCAAATCCCAACCCGGCTCGTTCGGCGCGGATTACTTGTTCTTCTCGGCGCGGACTTTCGCCCAGCGCGCGCGCGCGGCGGCGGCAATCTTGGCACGCGCGGCAGCGCTCATGGTGCGCTTTTTCTTGGCCGGCTTGCCCGCGGCGTGGACTTTCGCCCAGCGCGCGCGCGCGGCGGCGGCGATCTTGGCACGCGCTGCAGCGCTCATGGTCCATTTCTTCCGGCCAGGTTTTGCGGCGGGCGCCGCCGAACCGCCGGCTAGGGTTTCCAGTTTGGCCGAGAGCTTCTCGATTTGTTGCTTCAAGGCAACAATGTGTTTCAGCTTGGCAGTGGATAGATTCAATAATCCTGTCATAGGGTCCAAGACTATAACAGACTACTCAATAAGTCTAGTATTAAAATGCGCCAATTATTACACCCTCGTTGGCGGCTGTAATCCTGCCGTCGGCGGGTCAGTGGACGCGGGCGGAAACACGTCATAGCCCGGGCCGAACTGGCGCAGGAAATAAAGCGGATACGTCCGCTTGAACACCAGCACCGGCAGCAACACCACCGTTCCGATGTAGGGAATGATCATCAGACACCCCGCAATGCAGCAGGTGATGAGCACCGCGCCAAGGACAATGATGCCAATCGCCATGCCCAGCACGATTTGAAAAAGAATGTAGAGCGTGAACAGGCCGGCATTGTCCGCCAGCAACCCCCGGAATTCCTTCCACGCCGCCAGACATTTCCCACCGCGCAGGAACTGGATGGGCACCACGAAATCCGTTGTGAACTTTTGGATGAGCGCAAGGACAATCGCCAGCAGTAAAAACGCCAGACCAAGGCCCGCCGCGACCATGATCCCGACCATGTCCGGTTCGCCGCGCAAAACCATCCGCACAATCAACACGGCGATGGCGGACAGCATCGGCAGCATCAGGACCATTCCAATTAAACCCAGTGCGAGGCGGAACCTGAACAGGCTGTTGGCCTCGCGCATAAACTCGTTCCACGGCTCGGCCACCTCCGCCTTGTCCAGAGCCACGCAATGCAGGAACATGAACCGGCCCCGGCTGCTCAACCATAAAATCAAAATCCACAATGCCAGCAGCAGAATCACCGCCCCCGCCGCCACCGGAACAATCCAGACCAGATTGTTCAACACAAAATCCCGCGCCTGATGATAGCCGTGCCGGAAACTTTCCCCAGCCGAACCGCCGTTGTTGGCGTTGAAATTGTTGCCGAAGACGTTGTTGAATCCACCGCCGCCGCCGCCCTCGCCGAGAAACGCCAGCCACGCGCAAAAGCCGATGGTGAACCATTTGCCGAGGTCGAACGGCTTGAAGAGCATCGTCTTCACCCGCTCCAGCGCCGGGCTGACCGGCTCGGTGACGCTGATTTCCCGGTGCGAATTGGTGACGGGTCCAATGGTCATAAACTGGATGGCCCATCCTGCAAAATCACCGCGCGCAACACAACTGGAAATGCATCTGGACAATTCAGAGGGCGCATCTTGACACCGTTCTTGGCCTCGCCCGGCAAAATCGTAGCGCGGGCGTCCTCGCCTGCGGGTTCGGGCGGCGTCTCGCCGCGCGAATCCAACCCAACGGTGCAGCCTCGCAGCGAGACGCTGCGGGAACTCGCAGCCGGGGACGGCTGCGCAACAAGAACAGTGTCAAGATGCGCCCCAATTCAAATGGCGGTTCGCAAGGATTTTCAACGCTGCAATGAAGCCCTGCTCGAACAATCGTTAAATCACCGTCCCATGCGGAATGATGTATTTCCTCGGGATGATGACGATACCGTCGCGGATGTAATAAAGGTCGTGGTCCACCGTTTCGGGCTTGCCCGCGGGCGAAATGGTCACGTTGTTCCCGATGCGCGCGTTCTTGTCTATTATGGCGTTCTCGATCTTGCAGTTGGCGCCGATGCCGATGCGCGGCTGGCCGGCATGCTCCTGTTCCCCGCCGGACTCCGGCGATTCGTAATTGTCGCTGCCGAGGATGACAACGCGGTTCAATTCCGTGCCGGATTCGACAATGGTGCGCAAACCGACGATGCTGTGGCTGATGCGCGCGCGGTTGATGATGCAGCCGTCGGCGATGACGGCGTGGTCAATCTGCGCGCCATTGATTTTGGAGCCGGGCAGGAAGCGCGGGTGGCTGAAGATCGGCGCGCCCATGTCGAAAAAGTTGAACTGTGGCAGTTCGGAGACGAGATCCAGGTTCGCCTCGAAGAAGGAGCGGATGGTGCCGATGTCCTCCCAGTGGTCCTGGAAGATGTAGGAGAAAACACGGTTTGTGTTGATGGCGTGCGGGATGATGTGCTTGCCGAAATTGGACAGAGGGTTGTCGAGCAGCCCGCATATCAAATTGCGGTTGAAAATGTAAATGCCCATCGAGGCGAGGAACGTTTCGCCGCCGCCCTTGATCTGAAGCCGTGACTGCATCTGCGGCGTCAGTTTGAACAAATCGAGCGCCCCGGCATCCTTGGGTTTTTCAACAAAGCGCGTGATGCGGTGATCGTCGGCGATTTGCATGATGCCGAGCGAACCGGCTTTATTGGGGCCAACCGGCATCGTGGCGATGGTGATGTCCGCGCCGGTCCGGGCGTGCTGCTCGACGAGTGCGCGAAAGTCAATCCGGTATAAATGGTCGCCGTTCAAGACGAGGAGATAATCAAAGTCATGGTTCAGGAAATGGAGCAGGTTTTTGCGAACGGCGTCGGCGGAACCCTGATACCACGAGGTGTTGGTGAAGGTCTGCTGCGCGGCAAGGACTTCCACAAAGCCGCCGGAAAAATGGTCGAACTTATACGTCTGCGAAATGTGCCGGTGCAGCGAGGTGGAATTGAACTGCGTCAAAATGAAAATGCGCCGGAAGCCGGAGTTGATGCAGTTCGAGATGGGAATGTCCACCAGCCGGTATTTGCCGGCGAAGGGCACGGCGGGTTTGGCGCGGTCCTTCGTCAGCGGAAACAGCCCCGTGCCCCGGCCGCCGCCCATGATGACACAAAGAACCTTGCTGGTGCTGGCGGTCTGGCGAATGGCGGACATAAAAAAATCTTTGCCGGATTGCTGGAAAAAACTTAATGCCGATTGCCATCACAAATCAAGCAGGAGATTGATTTTTGCCCCGGATTTCGCGGATTTATTCCCCGACGAACCTGATTGACTGGACATCGGCATTCACGACTAACTCCACTGTTGCGCCATTCAATTGGAGCGGCCCCGCAACCAACACCGCCATTTCCATCGCATGCCGCTGACTCAATGAACGCGCGCGGCGCACAATCAAAATGCGCAAGCCACGCTGTGAACCGGAAACGCAAAGCGCCTGCCTTCGCGGCGGGCGCGCGACGCTGATTTTTCCGGCGTTGTGCGCGTTGCTTCTGTCCATCTCCTGCCGCGCCGCCATGCCGCCGCGCATC
>JBEKRA010000010.1:0-16277 GCA_049519195.1 Verrucomicrobiota bacterium | reverse complement strand
GAATTTGCGTAATCTGACCAACTACGGTGATATCTACCTGCCCCTGACCGGAATCAACTCGCTGGGCATCTTCGGCACTACGGCAACACCTTATGGGGCGCTTCTGAATTATGGGCTTATTGAAGATGAAGGCTCTCAAATTTGCGCCAATAATTTCTTCAACAGCGGCATCTTTTACAATGGTGTTGGCCCGTTCACCCTGCGCTCGCAAACAGCCACGCTCACCGGCGGAAATGCGGGTGGCTACATCCTTGCTGGGGGTGATGTTTCCATCACAACCGGCAGCCTGATGGTAAGTAATTTATACCTGGAAGCCGACCGGTCGCTGACCATCACGGCGACGAATCTGTTCACCGACGGCAGCGTGGACAACGGCGGCATCTGGTATGTGGGATTGTCTTCCGTGGGCAACGGCATCAAGCTGCTCGGCGCGCCGCCCGCCACCGGTGGCAACGCCTATGGCAACTCGTTGCTGGGCACGACCATTGAACTCTTTGCGCCCGCCAACCGGACCGTCGCCAATGTCTGGGCCGGCACGGATCGTGGCGCTTCGCCCGCCGGCTTTACAAACAATCTGGCGGTTGGCATGCTGGTTCTGGATTCGTTGGGCCACACCAACAATACCCGGTTCACCTTCAGTGGCGCGGGTGTGAGCAACGCCCTTTACGTGGATTATCTTTATTTCCTCGACCAGGCGACCAACCGCGACAGCCACGGCAACCCCGCCGCGTTGACCATCAACAGCAACTTGGTGATTTATTACTCACAGGCCATCATGAATGGCGTTTCCGTGGCGGAGAAACTGGATGGCAAGAACAACGGCCATCTCCGCTGGGTGCCGACTTACAAGGGTTATTTCAGTTCCGCGTATTACGTCTATAACGGCGTTTCCTACGCCTTCAACGCCGCGCTGGCGCAGAGTTCAGACATTGATTCCAACGGCAACGGCACCCCCAACTCGGTGGACCCGATGCCGTTCTTCGTGTCGGGAATGATCAGTCCAGTAGTAATTTATCAAACCAATCCACCTTCGGGTCCAATGGTGGTCAGTTGGAATTCGATTCCGCACGCGACAAATTATGTCTATTACTCGACCGACAATTCCGCGGGGTCGTTCACCAACTTGTTGACGAGTTTTTCGACGAACATCTCGGGGCCGTTCACAATGTCGAATTTTATTTCGCCGATTCCGTATCCATCGCCGGCGGCGCGCGTCATGATATTTGATCCAGTGACGGGTCCGTCACGGTATTACCAGCCGGTGGTGAGTCCGTGGCTTACCTATCCGTTTTGATGATGGGCGCGGGATCGCGCGGTAACGAATGATGATTTGTTGGGTGAAATCCGGCGGGCGCCGCGCCCGGCCCGAAGACATAAACTTGTGAAAATGAACATGCGACTATTTTCAGGCCGGTGGCCGGGAGGCCTCCTCCGGAACACCGGCTGGGTGAAGCTGGGATTGTTGTGCCTGGCGTGCTGGATGGTCAACGCCGTCCAGGCGCAGCCGGCCAACAATAATTTTGCCAGCGCCACCGTCATTTCCGGGACGTCCGGCGGCATCGCCGGCAGCAACGTGCTGGCCACGCTCCAGCCGCCGTGCGAGACCAACCAGATTTACGTGGATGATTATATGCAGGTGGAACCGGTGGGCGCTTCCGTCTGGTATGCCTGGACGGCGCCGGCCACCGGCACCGCCTCGTTCAACACCATCGGCAGCGGCTTTGACACCATTCTCTCGGTTTGGACCACCACCGGCGGCCTCTGTAGCCCGAGCCTGACGAACATCGTGGCGGACGATGACAGCGGCGGAAACAGCACAAGCGCCTTGAGTTTCCCGGCGGTCGCGGGAACCACTTATTTCATTTGTGTCGAGGGATATGATTATGGTTATCCCGGCCCGCCTGCTCCCTCCACCGGCAATGTCGTGCTGAATTGGGGCGAAAACTATCCCACCGTTTCGTCCGGCTACTTCACCTTTGCCAGCAGCCAGTCCGATGCCGGCGGCACCCCTCTTTTTGTGGCCAGCGAATATGATTCAACCTACGGGGTCCAAGAGAGCTTGCTCGGGGCGCGGGTAACCGTCACCCGCACCAATGATTACAACGGCCGGGTGTTGGTGGATTACGCAACGTCGTCGCTTACTTACACCAACACCTATCGGACGAGTTATTACGGGACGAATATCGTGACGACTTTCGTCAACACCAACGGCACCTTTATCACCAATATCACGTTCACGACCATCTATCTCTCGAATACCTTCGGTTCTTATAACCTCGGTTATCAAACCTATTCCACGACCAATGCCTTTACCAACGTCGTGACCGTCATCACCGTGCTGGACACGAACGGCAATCTTGTTGCCCCCCCCATCACCATCATCGGTCCCACCCTGACCCTGCAGCCGGTGCCAACGAACCCGCCGCCCTTTAATTTTACATCCAATACGAATTACTTCGACCCGCTCCCGCCGTTCAACTCGGTGACGAACACTACCGTCATCACGGTGGATACGAATGGGAACACGTTCAACCAAACCCTCACCGTCACCACCAATGTTTTTGAACTGCCGTCGGTGATGACCAATGTGATTGTCAGTTCGGGCGGTGCAATCGGGCCTGCCTCCGGAACGCTGGCCTTTGATGATTTCCAGATGAGTCAGGATATTATCGTGCCGGTGATCCTGGATCCTGGCCCGCTCGGTGACTATGCTCCCAGTCTTGACACTATCACGCTGTCAAATCCGCGGCTGGACCCGTTGGAGTCGGCGGATTTGATTCAGCCCGCAATATTGCAGAACACCGCCTACATCAATGCATTGAGTCCCAACTTCCCGTCGGGGGGGCCTGCGGTTCTAAACTTTCAACGCTCCACCTACCGGGTGAACGAGAATGTGGGGCTGGGAATACCAAACGCCACGAACATTAGCGTTACTGTGATTCGCACCGGCGCCACCTGCAACGGGGTGTCGGTGAATTACCGGATTGATTCCAAAAACGCCCCTCCGCCAAATGAATACGATACGTTCCCGCTTCAGGCCGGTTCGGATTACGCCATCCCCAACGTTGATTTTGTTTCTGTGACCGGCACGTTGACATTTGCTCCTGGAGTCACAAGTGTAAGCTTTGCCATCCCGATCATTAACGACAACTTGCCGGAATTCAACGGGGACATGTATGTCGAATTGGTAAAAGGGGGAGGGTCGCCAATGGTAACCGCACCATGTCCGGTTGATCCGGGTGTGATGATCGGCGAGATCGATCATACCATCGTGACCATCCTCAACGACGACCAGACCGCCGGCGCGGTGGATCGGACTTGGAACAAGAATGACACCCGCGATTCGAATCCTCCCGGTTTGATGTATCCCGGCACGTCCGGCAACGGCGGCACGGTCTATGCCGAGGCCGAGCAGCCGGACGGGAAGCTCATCATCGCCGGCGCTTTCACCTCGTTTGATTCCCATCAATACTACGGGATTGTGCGGGCGCTGGCCAACGGCTATCAGGACCCCACGTTTCAGGGATATTTTGCCCCGTGGTATAACAGCGGGGCGAATGATTTCATCGCCGCCCTTGCCCTCCAGCCGGACGGCAAAATCATCATCGGCGGCAACTTCACCGCCTTCAACGGTTACAACCTGTTTCACATTGCCCGCCTCAACAGCGACGGCTCGGTGGACACCACATTCAATCCCGGCTTGGGCGCCAACGGCATGGTCTGGGCGGTGTGTTTGGAATCAGACGGGAGAATCCTCATCGGCGGGGAGTTCACGTCTTACAACGGCGTTCTGCGCAACTACCTCGCGCGCTTGAATGCCGACGGCTCGCTCGACACGGGCTTTGATCCCGGTGTTTCCGTCAACGGCCCGATTTACACGCTCGCAGTGCCGTCGTCTTCCTCGTTGAACATTAGCCGTTCGACGGATGGCGGCGAATTGGAAGACGTCAACCCCGTCAACGTGGGCGCCCCCGCCGGCATCCTCAATGTCCACTGGGATTTTAAAATCCAAAAGGACGACATGAAGGTCTTTTACGGCGACACCAATGTGACGCGCGGGACGGGAGTCCTGATTTTTGACAGCGGTGAGACCAACAATCCGGTCGATCCCGTCACTCAACAATACATTTGGCTCGATTTCACGATACCCTTCTACCCGACCAACGGATTGACCACCAATGTCATCACCATTGTGATGAATCAAGGCAATGGCGAACCGGGCACCCTATGGTATTACACCGCCTCGGTAACGACGCTGGCCACCGCCCAGGTGTATGCGGGCGGCGCGTTTGACAAGGCGGACGGAGTTAATTCTGGCGGGGTGGTCCGGTTCAAAGGCGACGGTTCGCTGGACACCGCCTTTGCCCCGGGCATCGGCACGTTTAATCCCGTGACGAAGACCAATGACCCGGTCTATGCCCTTGCCGTGCAATCCGACGGACAACTCTTGATCGCCGGCGGTTTTTCCTATCTGGATTTGGTGAGCTATAACGGCATCTGCCGGTTGAATCGGGACGGCACCGTGGACTTGAGTTTCAGTCCGGGCGCCGGCACGTTCAATCCGCTGACGGACATTTCCGACACCATCTACGCCATGCTGCTCCAGCCGGACGGGGAAATCCTCATCGGCGGTGATTTCACGACCTACAACCAGACCCGCCGGGTGGGTTTGGCGCGGTTGTATGCCGACGGCAGTCTGGACACCAGCTTCATGGACACGGCTTACAACCAGTTTGCCGGCCTGATTAATCATTATCACAATCCTGATGCGGTCAATACCAACCTTTACCCGGCTACCAATGAACGCAATTTTGTCTATGCCTTGGCGCAGGAATGGTTCACCAATTTCGTCACCACCGAATTCTTGGTCACGAATAATGGCGTGGTCAGCACCAATTTCGTCACAACCGCCAATGTCACGGGTGGCAACGTCCTCATCGGCGGCAACTTTTTGGCGGCTGGCGGCGACTACCCGGGAGAGGAATACAACAATGGCCAGCTTGACAACGCGAGCAGTTCCACCAGCATTTACCGGCGTGATGCGGTCCTGCCGCGCAGCAATGTGGCCCGCCTGATTGGTCCTTTCACACCCGGCCCCGGCAACATCGCCTTTTCCTACAATAATTACACCGTGGCGAAAGACGCCAACTACGTCTACGTCTCGCTCGTTCGCAACCTCACCAATAACAGTGAAAGAATCAACAACGGCTTTACCGGCCCTGATCTATTCACCAACAATAGTCTGGGTATCGCCCAGGTAACCGTTTCGGTCAGCAGCCCTGCTGCGGGGCCGGGCGTCGCCGTATCCAACGTTGACTATTCATTGTCTCCGGCTTACTCAACACCCACATGGGAAACGGCTTGGGCAACCATCCCGGCCACGGCTTATGGCTGGAAGTATAGTCAGGGCGTCTGGGGGCCAAATTATGAAACTTTTCCGTGGGTTTATACCTATGCGGACGTGTTTGTTAATGTCTTCAATGATGGCAAGATCACCGGCAATCTGAACGCCAACCTGAAGCTGTCCAATCCCGCCAGCGCCTTCAGCCTAGGCGGCGAGGTGATTCCTCTCGGCGTGGCGCTGGGCGTGAACGCGTTGGCCCCCATGACCATACTTGAGGCCAACTACAATGCCGGCGTGCTTGGGTTCAGCTCGCCCAATTTTACCGTGGTTGAAAACGCCGGCTATGCCACCATTACCGTGACGCGCACCAACGGCACGCAGAATGTGGTCCAGGTCAGTTATGCCACCAGCAATGGCACGGCCACCAATGGCATTAATTTCACCAATGTCACCGGCACTTTGACTTTCAACAACGGCGACACCAGCAAGACGTTCACCGTTCCCATCATCCCCGGCACGATGCTCCAGCCGGATAAGACGGTCAACCTCTCGCTCTATACTCCGACCGGCGGGGCAAAGCTGGGGCTGACCAACGCCGTGCTGACCATCGTCAACAATAATTTCCCCGGCGGGCACATCAGCTTCACCTCCAGAAACTTCAGCACGAACGAAACCAGCGGCGCTGCGCTCGTCTCATTGAGCCGTCTGGGCGGTTCGGCCGGCACCATGAGTGTAACCCTGTTCACGTCCGGTGGCTCCGGCGTGCCGGGCGTGGATTACAGCCCGTATTCGAATACCATCACTTGGAACAACAAAATTGCGTTCACCACGAATATCGCCATTCCTGTGTTTCACAACGCGCTGGTCACCTCCAACCGGACGGTGAATCTGGTGCTGACCAACCTTACCCTCAATACCGCTCCCACCAACACTTGGGGGCTGATCACCAACGCCACGCTCACCATCAACAACGTGGATTCCGTGGGCACGGTGCAGTTCAGCGCCCCGATTTATGGGGTCAAGAAATACGCCGGCTACGCGCTCATCCCCGTGGTGCGCCCCGGCGGCAGCGCCGGAACGGTCACCGTCAGTTACCGCACGCTCAACGGCACAGCCTTCGCCGGCACGAATTACATCGCCACCAGCGGCGTGTTGACCTTCACCAACGGGCAGATTGGCCAGATGATCCGGGTGCCCGTGATTGACACCGGCGTCAGCAATGGGTTGACAGCCCTCACCTTGGTGTTGAGCAATGCCCAGCCGGCCTACGCCTTGGGTAGCCCCAGCAATGCCACCCTGAACATCATTGACATCATTGACATCGGCTCGGTCAATGAGACGCCGGGATCGGGCGATGTCACCTACGACGCGATGGGCATGAACGACACCGTGTATGCCATGGCGCTCCAGAAGAACAATCAACTGGTGGTCGGCGGCGATTTCACCATGGCCAACGGCGTGCCCCGCCAGCGCATCGCCCGCCTCAATTCCGATGGTTCCGTGGACCCCGGCTTCTCGCTGCCTTCGTCCGCCTACGGGGCCAATGATTCCGTCCGGACCATAGCGGTTCAAGCCGATGGACGCATCCTGGTGGGTGGCTTCTTCACCAATTTCAACAGCGTGAATTTGAGTCACATCGCGCGCCTGAATTCCGACGGGTCGCTGGACAGCCAGTTTGCGCCCGGTGCCGGCGCGGACAACGCGGTGTATGCCCTGGCCCAGACGTTTGTGAATGGTGCGAGCAAGGTTCTGGTGGGCGGCGCGTTTGCCACCATCGGCGGTTACCCCATCAACAGAATCGCACAGCTCAATGGCGACAATTTCAACGGTGCTCAACCCGGTTCGCTCGACACCGCCTTCAGTCCGGGCTTGGGCCCCAACGGCACCGTGTATGCCATCGCGGTGCAGGGCGATGGCAGGATCGTCATTGGCGGCGATTTCACCTCTGTTAGTGGCAATACCAATTTCAACCACATCGCGCGTTTGAACGTGGATGGCTCCGTGGATCCTGCCTTTAATCCGGGCGTCGGAGCGAGCGATCCGGTTCACGCCATTGCCATCCAGTCGGACGGCAGGATTCTCATTGGCGGATATTTTACCAACGTGAACGGCGCCGCCCTGAATCATATCGCGCGTTTGAACACGGATGGCTCGGTGGACGGCGCATTCCAGCCCGGCCTGGGCGCCAGCGACGCGGTCTTTAGCATCGCCTTGCAGGCCGATGGCCGCATTGTGCTGGGCGGCGAATTTACCGAATGCAGCGGCGTCACCCGCAACCGCGTCACGCGCTTGAATTCCGATGGCACGGTGGATCCGACCATTAATTTCGGCACTGGCGCCAACAATTTTGTGGCCGCCATCGCTGTTCAGGAGGACGCCATCTATGGCTATCCGACGAACGTGCCCGACGAGAAGATCATCATCGGCGGCGGCTTTACCCAATACAACGGCCAGCCTCATGCGTATCTGGCGCGGATTTACGGCGGGTCCATCGGCGGCGTGGGCGCTTTTGAATTCTCCTCGGCAAACTACCAGGTTGACGAGAACGGCACCAACGTGGTCATCACCATCTTCCGCACCCACGGCACCAGCGGGACGAATGCGGACGCCTCAGGCGACATCATCGTGCCGTTCACCACGAGCGATGGCACCGCCAGATCGGATGTGGACCACGCGAGTGTGACCAACTACATTGCCGTCACCAACAATCTGGACTTCCCCGAGGGCGAAGTCATCCAGACGGTCACCATACCGGTGTTGGATGATGGGGTCATCACGCCCGACCTGACGGTCAACCTCGCGCTCAATCCTGACCCCCCGGCGGCTTTTGGCGACCAGCCCACGGCCACGCTCACGATTATCAATGACGACAACGCGGTCAGTTTCTCCAACGCGACCTACACGGTGTCCAAGAACGCCGTGAATGGCGCCGCGACCATCAACATCGTCCGCGTGGGCAGTGTCAGCGGAACTTCCACAGTGTCGTTCAGCACCACCACCAACGGCACGGCCACGGCGGGGATGGATTATTATCCCACCAACGTGTTCGTCACATTCAATCCGGGCGTGTCGAATGTCTCGGTCACCGTTCCCATCATCAACAACAACGTGGCCGAGGGTAATACGACGGTGGGCCTGCAACTGACCAACGCGGTCGGTTCGTTACTCTACAGTCCGTCCAACGCCGTGCTCACCATCATTGATACCGTGCATTCCCCCGGCCAGTTGAGTTTCTCGGCGACAAATTATGTTATTAACGAGGGCGGCGGCGTGGGTTATACCAATGCCTACATCACGGTTCTGCGCAGCTTCGGTTCCTTGGGCGCGGTTTCAGCCACTTTCAGCACGTTGGATGGCACGGCGGCGGCCGGCGTTAAATACGTCTCCACCAACGGCGTGGTGGCGTTTGGCGACGGCGAAACCACCCCCAAGACCTTCGCCGTTCAGGTCCGCAACACCACGACGGGTGAGGGGACTGAATACTTGAACCTGCTGCTCACCAATGCCACGGGCGGCGCGACGCTGGTCGCCCCGACCAATGCGACCCTGACCATTTTGAACACCAACACAGGGATTTCCTTTGTCTCGGCCACGAACACCTTCCTGGAGACGGGCGGTGTTGTGTTCGATGGCATCCCGAACACCGTCTTGATCAGTGTCCAGCGGTTCAATAATACGAATGGCGCAGCCACGGTCAGCTTCGCGACGACCGATGGCACGGCGAAGTCGAACGTGAATTACCGGGCCGCTAGCGGCACGCTTACCTTCTACCCCGGCCAGTTCCTCGCGACCATCCCCGTGGTCTTGATTGACGACACTAACGTGACCGGCGACCTGGCCTTTACCCTCAGCCTGTCAAACCCCAACCCCGGCGCGCTGTTGGTGCCGCCATTCCAGACCACGATTGTCGTCCAGGATGCCGATGCGGGCATCAGCTTCACCAACGCCGCCACGAGCGTCCTCAAGAACGCGGGCAGCGCGCTCATCACCGTGGTTTGTTCCAACCCCGCCATTGAGCCGGTGATCGTGGATTCCAATACCGTTCCGCTGGAGGTGAATTATTTCACCTCCGACGGCACGGCGTTGGCTGGCCAGGATTATCTGGCCACCAGCGGCACACTGGTCTTTGTCAACGGCATCGCCACCAACACTTTCACCGTGCCCATCCTCAACAACAGTTCGGTGACCGGAGACAAGACGTTCACCGTCACGCTGACCAACGTGACCGCGCCTGGCGAACTGGTGACGCCCTATGTGCAGACCGTGACCATTGTTGACGACAACTCGGGCTTGGAGTTCTCCAACCCCGCCTACTCCGTGCTCAAAACCCAGGGCACGGCCAGCATCAATGTGCTGCGCACCGGCTACACCAACAGCGTGGTCTCGGTTCAATACATCGCCACCAACGGCACGGCGATTGTGGGCCAGGATTTCACGCCATCCACCGGCGTTTTGATGTTCACCAACGGCGTAACCAGCCAGTCCTTCAATGTTCAGATTATCAACAGCTCGGCGGTGCGGCCTGATGTGACGGTGTTGCTCCAGTTGCTCAACCCGGTCAATGCCATCCTGTTGCCTCCGAATGCCGCCACGCTGACCATTCACGACAACACCGGCAGCTATGTGGTTCCGGCGGGTTCGCTGATCGTCTCCAACTGGACGTCCCTGTTCGACTACACGAACAGCATCATCGGCACTAATGACACTGTCACGGTCCTGTTTGCCTTCCGTGATGCCGGCGGCACCAACGTGGCCGACCTGAAGGCCACGCTGCTCGCCACCAATGGCGTCACGCCGAACGGCCCGTCCACGCAGGATTACGGTCCGCTGGTTTATCTCGGCCACTCGGTTTCCCGGCCGTTCACTTTCACGGCGTCCGGCACCAACGGCCAGCAGATTGCGGCCACCTTCACCCTCACCAACGGCACGAGCAACATCGGCAAGGCGGTCTTTGGCTTTACCTTGGGCAGATGGGTGGTCACTTATTCGAACACCGCCCCCATTTACATCCCGTATCTCAATTCCCCGAACGGAGCCGGCCCCGCCTCGCCATATCCGTCCATTATCAACGTCAGCGGCCTGTCGGGAACGGTGGTTAAGACCGCCCTCACCTTGACCAACATCAGTCATACTGCGCCTGTGGACATTGACGCGCTTCTGGTCGCGCCCAACCAGTTCGACACCCTCTTCATGGCGCACGCGGGCGGCGTAAACGCCATCAACCACGCCACCCTGAAGTTTGACGACGCGGCAACGAACTCCTTGCCTCAATTCGGCCAGATCACCAACGGGGTTTACCGGCCCACCGGCTACCAGCCGGTGCCCAATTTCCCCTGACGCCCGATGCGCAACCTCAATCCAACAGCTTTTATGCGGAAGAGTTTACTGACAATCGTCTTGGGCTTGGCAGCGTCAAGCGCCATGATTCTTTCCGGTGTCGCCGCGCAACCCGGCGTGGTTGCCCTGCGCGGCCACGTGCCGGCGGTGGTGTCGCGGTTGCAGCCGAATGGCCAGTTGCCCGGCGCGACGGAAATGAAGCTGGCCATCGGCCTTCCCTTGCGGAACCAGGCGGCGCTGACCAATTTGCTCCAGCAGCTCTACGACCCGTCCAGCCCGAATTACCGGCATTACCTCACACCGGAGGAATTCACGGCGCAATTCGGCCCGACCGAACAGGATTATCAAAAGGTGATCAACTTCGCCCAGGCCAGCGGCTTGCAGGTCACCCAAACCCACAGCAACCGCATGTTGGTGGATGTGAGTGGAAACGTGGCGGACATTGAGAAGGCCTTCCATGTCGCGCTGCGGACCTACCAGCATCCCGCCGAGGCGCGTAATTTTTTTGCGCCGGATGCGGAGCCGACTGTGGCCGGGGATCTGCCCGTATTGCACGTTAGCGGACTGGATAATTATGTCATTCCGCGTCCCGCCCTGCACATCGCATCATTGTCCAGCGCCAAGCCGGGGGCGGGTTCCGGTCCCAGCGGCAGTTACTTGGGCTATGATTTCAGAAATGCCTACGCTCCGGGCGCAACGCAAACCGGTTCCGGTCAGATGGTCGGATTGCTGGAATTTGACGCCGGCTTCTATCAGAGCGACATCACGGCCTACGAAATCAAGGCCGGCTTGCCCAATGTCCCGGTTCAAGCCGTCCTATTGGACGGATACGATGGCAGTCCCGGCTCAATCCTCGCCAATGGCGAGGTGTCTTTGGACATCGAGATGGCCATCGCCATGGCGCCGGGCTTGTCCGCAGTCTATGTCTTCGAGGGCACCACCACCGATGACATTTTAAACGCCATGGCGGCAAGCTATCAAATCAAGCAATTGAGCGCCTCTTGGGGTTACACGATTGACGCGACGACCGAGCAGATATTCAAACAGTTCGCCGCGCAGGGACAGTCCTTCCTGAATTGTTCCGGTGATGGTCTGGCTTGGGCGGGACCGATCTTCACTCCTTGTGATGATCCTTATATCACCGTTGTCGGTGGAACCACCCTGACCATGACCAACAATACCTGGGCATCGGAGACTGTCTGGAATTGGGGATTTACAGGACAGCAGAACGATTGGAATGTGGACCAGTATTGGGGCAGCAGCGGCGGCATCAGCACCACCTATTCCATCCCGAGCTGGCAGACGAACATCAACATGACAGCAAACCGCGGTTCCACGACCTTCCGCAACGTTCCGGATGTCGCGCTGACGGCGGACAACATTTTCATCGTTTGCAACGGCGGCAACGATGGAATCTCCGGAGGCACCAGCGCGGCGACGCCCTTGTGGGCGGGTTTCATGGCTTTAATCAACCAACAGGCTGTCGCCAATGGCCGGCCCACCCTCGGCTTTCTCAACCCCACCATTTACGCGCTCGCCAAGGGGACGAATTATCCCAGCCTGTTTCACGACATCACCACCGGCAACAACTACTGGCCGGGCAGCCCGAACAAGTTTCCAGCGGTGCCGGGTTACGACCTCTGCACCGGCTGGGGCACGCCCAATGGAACCAATCTGATTACCGCCCTGGGCGGCGCTCCCGTTGTTCCGGTTTCCGCGCCGTTGCCGCCTTATGGCACCAACTTCGCCGTTCTCAATGGCGGAAATCCCAACGGTGCTTGGGATCTGTTCGTGCAGGACGACGCGCCGCTGGACACCGGCACAGTCTACAACGGCTGGATTTTGAACCTGACCCTTGCCAGCCCGGTCATCGGCGCGGCGGACAATCAATTGTTGATGACCAGTGTGGCCACGAATGTCCCGTTCGGCAGCAACATCGTTTACATCCTCTCGGTCACCAACTACGGGCCGTCTCCCTCCACCAACGTGCTGGTGTCGGACACGCTGCCTCTCAACGTCACCCTGGTTTCGTCCAACTTCACAGCAGGCTCCCTCAACGGGACCCGGTGGAGTGTCGGTTCGCTCGCCGTCAACGCCGGCGCGACGCTCACCTTCACCCTGCATCCCACTGCCAGCGGCAATTTCACCAACTCCGCCACCGTCAGCGCGGTGACACCGGATCCCAATCCAGATGACATTTCCGCTTCCGCCATTGTGACCGTCGGGAGTGGTTCGCCGCAATTGACCGGCGGTGTTGCGATTGGAAACGGCGTGTTCCAGTTCTCCGTCACCAGCGGAGCGAACCAGACCAACGTCATTCAGGTCTCCACAAACTTGGTGAATTGGGTTCCGATTTACACCAACGTTGGTCCCTTCACCTTTACGAACGCGATTCTTCCGGGCCATCCGGTCCAGTTCTATCGTGACTTCGTCCTTGGTCCGTAACGCGCCGTTGACCCATGAAAGTCTGTGGTCTGACCGGCGGCGTGGGCATGGGCAAATCCACCGCTGCCCGGTTTCTCCGCGAACGCGGCGCGCTGATTGTGGATACCGACGAGATTGCGCGCCGTCTCGTCCAGCCCGGACGGCCCGCGCTGGCTGAAATTCAAAATGTGTTCGGTCAAAATGTGATTTCTCCCGAAGGTCAATTGCGCCGCGATAAACTCGCGAAAATTGTCTTTGCCGACCCCGCCGCCCGCCAAAAACTCGAGGCCATCCTCCATCCGCGCATCCGCGAACAGTGGCTCGCCCAAATCGAAGCCTGGCGCGGGGAAGACCACCCGCTCGCCGTCGTCGTCATTCCACTGCTGTTTGAAACACGGGCGGAATCGCGCTTCGACAAAATCGTATGCGTTGCCTGTTCCGCCGTTGCCCAACGCGAACGCCTGCTCGCCCGCGGCTGGACGCCGGAACAAATCGAGCAGCGCATCGCCGCCCAGATGCCCGTCGAACAGAAAATCGCACGCGCCGATTTTGTAATCTGGACCGACGGCGCGCTCGAAATTCACGCGCGGCAGATTGAACGGTTACCGGCCTGCTTCAACCCGAAAACCGAAGATGGCCGCGAGAGAACGCAGAGAACACAAAGAAAGCCGGGCTGATCCTGAAAGGAAAAGGGCGGACAGATTTTTTCCAGGTGAAATTCCTTCTCCGCTTCGGACTTTGCAAGGCTATCCGTGATATTTTTGTTTTTCTGCGCAAATTTTTCGCGTGGCGTGGTGGCACAGGCGTCTCGCATGTGTGTTTCAACCCAGGCTGAATTTTTATAGCGGTTTAGAAACTCACGGGCGAGACGCCCGTGCCACTGTTTTGGTTGCGGCTTGCCGCGTTAAGTTCTTTTGTGGCAATTCAATTTCGGAGTTCGGGTTTATGCGCGCGGCAATTCCATGCCGCTTCATCGCTCAAGGCGGTTTGCACACGGACGCGGATGAAGCCCTTGCTTCAATGCAAATTCGGACAACGCCGGCCGGTGTTTCAATAAATGTAAACCGCCACGCGGTAAAACGTATGCGTTGTCCCGGACAAGTTGCGGTTGTCGAAGACTGTCACGTTGCCGCCGGTGCCCGCAATGCCATCCTGCAGCGTCTGCCAGGTCAGCAGGTTGGTGGAGGTGTCCACGCGGTAGGTTCGATTCAAGGCGGTGGTGAAGGTAATCTGATTGCCGACCGGCCAGCCGGCGGGCGACACATTTAACACCTTGAACACCGAACCGGCGTTGGTCGGATTCAGCCCGGCCACGTAATCCTGCCAGATCAACAGGCCATTGCCGCCCCGATTGGTTTCGTTGGCGACCCAGTTGTTTGTATTCGTGAACCCGTATTGGATCAGCCACGGCACGGGTGTGCCGTGAGGCAGCACTGGATAAACCTTGATGAAGGCATTGGTGTTTTCAAACACGAAGCGCTGGTTGCCGGTGTTGGTGTAAATGGTGTTGTCCAATTGAAAAACGCTGAAGGCGTTGCTGGCGTTCAGCACGTCGTGGAAATTAAAGGTGAGCAGCGGCCCGAAGTCGGCGAACGGGATGCTCGTGGCCAGACTCTGCGGGTTGGAACTGGTGAGCATAGCCCATTGTCCGCCCGCGCCGTCGTTGGTCTGCGTCAGGCTCCAGCCGTAAAGCTGTTCCCCGGCGTTGGTGGATTCCAGACTTGCGATGCAGGGCCAGTTGGCACGGTAGTGCAGGCGGATCTGTCGGACGTAACGGGGAACATAGGTCGCGCGCAGGGTTATGGAAGATGGCAGCACATCGGCGTTTGCCACCAGCCGCAGCGAGCCGTTGGTGATGCCACCTGCGTGGTCGGCGGGCAGATAGGGGGAAATTACATAGTTGGTCGTCCAAGTGTAGGTGTAATTGGTCGTGGCTGGAGTGGTGTTGGTGTCAATGCTGGCAATGTTGGTGGCGGAGATGAACGGCGGCTGATTGGGCGGAGAGTAGGCCGTAATTCCATTGGGTATATATGTAATCTGGAAGGACGGCATGAAGGCTTTGGTGGAACGATTGAGCGTGGCCCAGCGCAAAAAGTATTGGGCGCTAAGGTCCTTGCCAATCTGGGCGAAATCAAACGCCAAATCCGCCAGGTTGGTCGCCTCGTAGTAACGGCCCTGGGTTTGGGATGTGATGTTCGTGAGCGTGGCGGTGTCAATTGGATCGCCGAAGCCGACGCAATACACCTGAACGTTGGCGTTACTGGCGGCGGTGATGACGCTTTGGAACGTCTTCGTGCTGGACGTGTCGTAGCCATCGGAACAAAAGATGACCGCATGTTGCTCATCCGCGTTGTTCGTCCCCAAGGATTGGATCGCCGCGAACAGGGCGTCCCAGCAGCGCGAGCCGGCGGGATTCTGAACGTAGTTGGTCCAGATGCCGGCAATGTCTTTGTTCAGCAGTGTTTTGTTCGCGGTGAGCGTCTGCACTTGGTTCGGGGCTACGTCGTCGCGGTGAAATTCATAGATGCCGAACTGGGCGGTGGCCGGTTGTTGGTTGACCACTTCCTGGGCGGCGCTCACCTCGGTGTCCACCGCGACGGGAATGCCGTTGCTGTCGAGGGCGCCGTATGGGTCGGCAATGCTCTCGCTGAAGTCCAGCACCAGCTCGGCTTTGAGCACTTTGGCGGCGACGCCCTGGTTGACGCCTTGCAGAATCACCGAAGTTTCGTTGGTGCTGACGATATTCGTAACGGTATCCGTATCTTCAAACGCGGTGACTGTAAAAAGTCGCGGATTCGCCACCACGGCGTTGCCGACAGCGGGATTTGTGTTGTCCAGCAGTTCGAACTGGAAGTTCAGCAGATAGGGCGTGGAGTAGTTGGTTCTCAAGTTGATGATCGCCAGCCCGGTGATGGACGCGTTGGAAATGTCCAACTGCAGGCTGGCGGTTCCAACGCCCCAGACGTTGCTGGCGGAAATCGTCACCCCATAATTCCCGGCATACACCGGGCTGCCCGAAATGATCCCAGTGGCCGGATCCAGGCTCAACCCTTGCGGCAGATTTTCCGCGCCAAAGCCCGTGGGCGATTCTGTGGCGAGGATTTGAAAATTGAAGGCGGCCATTTCCGTGCCGGAAGCCGTCAGCGCATTGGTGATGACAGGCGCGGAAGAA
>JBEKRA010000009.1:0-16900 GCA_049519195.1 Verrucomicrobiota bacterium | reverse complement strand
CGCGCGATTTGGAGTTCCGCGCGTCGCCGCCCCGTCGGGATCCGGCACAAATTGGCTGGAAATATTGACCAGTTCGCCTTTGCTCGTCGTGTGCGAAATCAGCACTCCCTCAAAAACCGCGATGCCATCCACCTGCTGTTCCCAGACCACCGTATGCAGCCCGTTATTTGGCGTGACGTAATCCCGGCTGATGCGAGCTTTATCAAGCGCCTCCGGCCCATGGCCGAAAATAGCGCGGTGCTCGCTCAAGAATGCCTTGGTCACCCGGTTCGGATCGTTTGTCGCAAAACCGGCCAGTCTCGCCGCAGAAATCGTCGCGCCTTTCCCTTCCGGGCCGGTAAGAAAACCATCCGTTGACAACACACTCTTGGGCGAACCGGTGACGGGATCAAACTCCACCTTCAGCGACGGCACAGACTGGCGCAGCACGGCTGCCTCCGATTTCTGTGCCGAAGGCACGATGGCCTGCGCCGCTTCGTGGCGTCTGTCAATGCCGGGCAACAAAGGGCGCGCCGACGGCATCTGGCCCCGGCAAGGTGTGAGCATGAGAAACAACAAAAATACAGACGATGTCCAGCGGATGAACGGTTCCAATTTCATATTCAAGCTCATACTAATTAATCTCCTTTGTTTTCATGGAATTCCCTTTCTTGATTTTTAGACGGGAACGGACCAATTTGGCACGCGCGGTTTTCATTTCATTTGTGGCGCGTGCGGTGCAACGCCCGCGCTGCCTTTGCGCTCTTTTGCGGAGGTTCGATTCATGGTTTTTCTTTCACGCGTTCAACGGGCAGTCTGCAGAAAATTTTTTGCGCGTGGCGCGGGATTGCGGCGTTGAAGATTGCAGCTAACAGAATCAAGTTTGCACCACTCATTTTGGCGGGATGAAGCTTTGCGTAAAAATGGCCGGTGGACAACATCATTTTCTGAAATACTATTTCTCCGCCCGGCTTGAAACTTCGCCGGCCTGCAAGCGCGTCTTCAATTTTTGGCCGGCCTTCACCTTCGCGGCCTCGCGCAAAACCTTCCCGCTTGCCGCGTCCATTGTGATGGAATAACCGCGCGACAGCACCTGCTCCGGCCCCAGCAGACGCAGCCGCGCCTCCATCGCCGCCAGGCCGCCCTTCAAATCCTTGAACCGGACGCGCGCCAGTTCGCGCAAACGCTGCCGGCTCACTTTCAACAACTCGCGCCGCTGCTTCAATAATTGTTTCGGGCGGACCTGGCGCAATCGCGCCGCCAGGTTTTGGCAGGCTACCTGCCGCTCCCGCATGCCCTGCCTGCCACAGCGCAGCAAACCGGTCTGCAAATCGTCCAGCCGTTGCAGCGATTCGTCCAGCCGCTTGCGCGGATGCGCCCGCATCATCCGCCGCACGAGGCTATCCACAAATTGACGGCTCGCGAACACGCCTTCCGTGATGATTTCCGCCGCCGCGCTTGGCGTAGCCGCGCGCACGTCCGCGACAAAATCTGAAATGGTGAAATCAATCTCGTGGCCGACCGCCGACACGACGGGAATTGCCGACTCGAAAATCGCCCGCGCCACGACCTCCTCGTTGAACGCCCACAAATCCTCCAGCGACCCGCCGCCGCGGGTGACGAGAATCAGGTCGAGACGACCCGGTTTGAGTTCAAGCTTTAGCTTGCTCCGCCCTTCCGATTCGCCCAAACAAGCTGAAGCTTGAACTCCAACATTGAATTCATTGAGCAGCCGTATCGCCGCCGCGATTTCCTCCGCCGCGCCGTCGCCCTGCACGCGGCACGGCGCAAGGATGATTTCCAAACCCGGATTCCGCCGCCGCACGACGTGCAGCACATCGCGGATCGCCGCGCCCGTCGGCGACGTGACCAGGCCGATGCGCTGCGGATATTTTGGCAGCAGCCGTTTCCGTTCCGGCGCGAACAGCCCTTCCGCCGCGAGCTGCCGCTTGAGCTTCTCGAACGCCACCTGTAGCGCGCCGACGCCCTGCAACTCCACCGCGCGCACGATGAGCTGGTATTGCCCCCGCGCCTCATACACCGTCACGTCGCCTTGCAGCAAAACCTTCTGCCCGTCGGCCAGCAACCCGCGATGCGCCACCTTCTCGCGGCTGAACAGGACGCAGCTCAACTGCGACGCCGCGTCCTTGAGCGTGAAATAAATGTGGCCGGAACTTTGCGCGCGCAAATTCGTAACCTCGCCCGTGACCCAGACGGAGCCGACCTGTTTCTCCAGCAGCGACCTGACCTGTGCCGTCAATTCCGACACGGACAAAACCCTGCGCGCTTGCGGCGGCGAAGCGGCTTCGCCGCGAAGGCGCGTCTGCTCCGGCGGATTTGCCGCGCCGAAGTTTCCCGGCGAAGGCGGAAACAGTTCGCCGAAGTCCCACTGCGATTTGGATTGTTTGCCCATCAGCGCCAAAATTTAACCTCGCGCGCCGCGCCGAAGCAAGCGCGCGAATGGCGCTTGCCTTGTCCGCTGTTTTGAACTGAACTCGCTACCAGAAGGCGTCCTCTGTTCATCATTTCACCTTTTCCCGCTCGCGCACTTCGCCGGGAACGATTTTGAAGAGCGGATGCGGCGCGGGAATTTTCAGCGCCGCCAATTCGCGCAGCCGCTTCGGGTCGCGCCGCGCAAAACCTTTTGCGCCGGCAACGCCTCGCGCCATAGCGCGACCAGTCCGCGCGCGTCGAGATATTTCGGATGCAGCGTTCACAATCTCATTGGTCAATCAATCAGGGAGATCGCGCCATTGTCGCCGGGCCACATAAGGGTCAATCCGGTTCAGCAGAAAGTAGGCCCAGCGCTGTTTGAGCCTTTGCCAGAACGTGTGCGAGCGGCGCCAGTCTTCAATCGTGATCCGCCGGCAGTTTTTCAGAACGTCCCCGAAAATTTCGCGCGCCTGCGCCGCCAGCGCGGCGTCCTCAAAACGGATCATCAGTTCGTAATTGATCTGCAGACTGCGCGTGTCGAGATTGCTGGAGCCGATGTATATCACGTCGTCCACGATGACGAGTTTCGCGTGGAGAATCTGCGGTTGATACTCGTAAATCTCCACGCCTGCGCGCAGAAAGCGGCGGTAGAGACTTTGGGCGGCGAGCCGGGAAAGCGGCACGTCGGATTTGCCGGCCAGAATCAGTTGCACCCGGCCGCCGTTCCGGACGACGCGCGCCAGCGCGCGCCGCAGCCGCCGGGGCGGCAGAAAATAGGCGACCATGATGCGGACGTCCTTCGCCGCCGCCAAATCCCGGCGCAGGGACTGTTTGAACGGGCTGCGTCCGCGACCCGGGCCGCTGAACAAAAGCTGCTCCTTCGGCAACGCGACGACTTTTTTGGCGTGGAATTTGCGCCAGTGCATGAAGCGTTTGTGGCGAAATTCGGCCCGCTCGAACATTTCATCAAACGACGACGCCAGCTCTCCCGCCAGCGGGCCTTCGATTTTCAATCCCACGTCGCACCAGCCGTCGTTGATGCCGTCGCCTTCGTATTCCGGTGAAATGTTGAACCCGCCGACGAATGCCACCCGCCCGTCGCAAACCAGCAGCTTGCGATGGTTGCGAATCGTCACGCGCCGCAAATCAACCGGGTTGAACACGCGAACCTCGCCGCCGGCCTCCCGCAGCGCGTCCCAGAAATCGTTGGACAAAAGAACCGAGCCGATGGCGTCCACGAGCACTCGCACCCGCACGCCGCGTCCGCGCGCGCGGACCAGCGCCACGGCAAACTCGCGCCCCAGCGGACTGTCCTCGAAGGTGTAAATCTCCAGGCAAACCGACTGGCGGGCCGCGTCAATGGCGGCGAGCGTTGCGGGGAACATTTCGTCACCCGCGCGCAGCCATTGGCGGGAAGGATTTGGCGCGGTCGGCATCATTGGACACAGGATATTTCATCAGGCAGGATTTTCAATCCGGCATAATTCCCGAAGAAATCATTCCTGGGAGCGCTGCCGTCCCGGCGGCGAATGGATGGGAAATGCTCTGGCGCGAAACGCGCCGGCGAGACGCCAGCGCTCCCAAGGGCCGTTGTCTGGTTTGTCAAAAGCATGAACCCGCCCGAAAAAAGTTCCAACGTTTCCCGGTTTCAGGCATCTATAACTGTGTGCGAACCGCTTTGAAACAGCTCGTCATGCTTTTTGCGTGCTTTGCAGTATCTGCCGCCTGCGGGGCGCGCGCACAAACGGCGCTGTCTTCCCTCGGCGGCTTGTCGTTGTCCGCGCATCACACGCAGGCAAAATTGATTTTGTCCGCCGGCACCGCCAAGCCCGGCGACACGATTTGGGCCGGGGTGGACATGAAAATGGACGCGGGCTGGCACACCTACTGGAAAAATCCCGGAGCGGCCGGCTTGGCCACCAAAATCCAATGGCAATTGCCACCCGGCGTCACCGCCGGTCAAATCCAATGGCCGTTGCCGGAAAAATTTCCGCCGGTTGAAGTGACGACTTACGGCTACGAAAAGGAGGTCATGCTGCTCGTGCCGCTTTCACTCGCCTCGAATTTGTCCGCCGGCCCGCTGTATTTGAAGGCGATTGTCTCGTGGCTCGAATGCAAGGACGTTTGCGTTCCCGCCAGCCAAAGTGTCGAAGCGAAATTGAACATCGGCGCAGGGACAAAAACTTCCGCAGGTGCGGCACTGATTAAAACGCGGGAAAAGCAAGTGCCGCAGACAAATTCGTTTTATCAATTTCAAAAATTTCAAGCGCGATGGGAACCGGCGACCAATGGCGACACGCGATCTTTTGTGATGAGTAACGGAAGCGGCGGCGTGGACCAAAGTTTCAAACTCGATGCCGTAGATTTTTTCCCCGATGCGAGCGACCAATTTGAAGTCCAGTCGCCGACAGAAATTATTTCTGCCTATTCAGCCGATATTCAACTTCGCAAATTTGTAAAAAAGTTTTCCGGCGATTGGCCAAAGGAAATTTCCGGCGTCATGGTTCTACAATTGCGAAATTCGCGTGAAGGCTTTGAAGTTAAAATGCCTGTCACCGACCAAGCTCCGGCTGGCGTGACAACTTCCGCGTCGGCCAAAAGTAGTGCAGGCTTCCAGCCTGCGCAGGCAAGCAAGACACCCGCGCTACCTTTGATGCTCCTTTATGCCTTCATCGGCGGATTGATTCTGAACATCATGCCGTGCGTGCTGCCGGTCATCGCGCTCAAAATCCTCGGCTTTGTCAGCGAGGCCCGCAGCGAACCGCGCCGCGTCCGCAATCTCGGTTTGATTTACGCGCTCGGCGTGCTGGTTTCATTTCTCGCGCTCGCGGCCATCGTCATCGGCGTCAAGGCCGCCGGACATCATGCCGGCTGGGGAATGCAATTCAGCAGCCCGGTATTCATCGTCTGCATCACCACGCTCGTCACGCTGGTCGCGCTGAACCTGTTCGGCGTGTTTGAAGTCACCATCGGCGGACGCGCGCTGGACGCGGCGGGCGAACTTGCGTCAAAGCGCGGCGCGGCGGGCGCATTTTTCAATGGCGCTCTCGCCACGACGTTGGCAACGCCATGCACCGCGCCGTTTCTGGCGTCGGCGCTGGGATTTGCTTTCGCGCAAAGCGCGTCCGTCATCATTTCGATTTTCCTGTTCGCCGGGCTTGGCCTTGCCGCGCCTTACGTTTTATTGAGCTGGAATCCGGCATGGCTGAAATTCCTGCCCAAGCCCGGTTCGTGGATGGAAAAATTCAAGATCGCAATGGGCTTCCCGATGCTGGCGACGGCGTTGTGGCTGTTCAACGTCGCCTCCAGCAGCTATGGCAAAAATGTCTTCTGGCTCGGCGTTTTTCTGGTCGTCGTCGCATTCGCGTCGTGGGTTTTCGGCAAATTTGTCCAGCGCGGCCGCAGCCACCAAACCGCCGCCGCAATTGTCACTCTGATTTTGCTCATCGGCGGCTACGCCTTCGCGCTGGAAAAGAAATTGGGCTGGCGCGAGGCGATGCCGGAAACAAACGCAGCCGGTTCGCTGAAGGAATCGCCGGACGGCATTGACTGGCAGCGATGGAGTCCCGAAACCGTCGCGCAGGCGCGCGCGGCGGGCCATCCCGTGCTCGTGGATTTCACCGCCGACTGGTGCCTGACGTGCCAGGTGAACAAAAAGCTCGCCATCGAAATTCCCTCCGTGCGCGCAAAGCTCAAGGAACTCAACGCCGTCGCGCTTGTCGGCGATTACACGCGTTTTCCCGACAGCATCACGGCGGAATTGAACCGCCACAATTACGCCGGCGTGCCGCTGGTTCTGGTTTATCCGAAAAATCCCGGCGCGCCACCCGTCGTTTTGCCGCAAATTCTGACGCCGGGCGTTGTGCTGAACGCCCTGAACCAGGCGGCGCAGTGACTGGCGGACAGGGGATTGCCCGCCCTACCGTTTTTCTAATTGGGTGGGGCGAGCGTCCTCGCGAGCCGAAAATCCGTAATCCTTCAGAAAATATTTCACCGGCGCGTGAATTTCCACGCGCTTTTTTGTGAACGGATCTGTGTAGGCCAGCCGCACCGCGCGCAAACCGAATTCCAGCCTGCCCGTCTGCCTGCCATAAAGTTCATCGCTCACAATCGGACAGCCCGACTCCGCAAGATGCACGCGGATTTGATGCGTGCGGCCCGTCAACGGCTCGCATTCGATGAGCGTCAGCCCCGGGATTTTTTCCACGACGCGAAAATGCGTTTCCGACGGCTTGCCCTCGCGCTCGTCCACAATCATCCGACCGGGGCGGAGCGGGTCGGGCGCGAGCGCGAGCCGGCAGGTCCATTCCATTTCGCGTGGCTCGATGGCGGTGACGGCCATGTATATTTTCTCCATCCGCCGGGTCTCGAACAAATCGGAAAAAACCTCGACCGCGCCGGGACTTTTGGCGAACAGCAAAACGCCGCTCGTGTCCGCGTCCAGCCGGTGGACGTAGCGGAGAAATTTCAGGCCGCGCGACTGCGCCCAGAAATCGCCACCCACGATGGACGACGTGATGGCCGCCTGTAAATTGCGCGACGTGCGCTGCCAGGTGTCCGGCACGAGCAGCCAGCCCGGCGGCTTGTCCACGGCGATGACCGTGCGGTCCTCGTATAAAATCCGGATCGGCTTGCAATCCGGCAGTTCAATGGAATTTGGCTTGGCCATGCGCGCGATGATAGCAGCCAATGGGAACCGGCTCAAACAAATGCCGGACGGTAGCCATCACTGGGCGCATTTTGATTCTGTTCTTAACTTTCGGCTGAAACGGCGCTGGCTTCCGCCGGCATCGTAGTGGCACAGGCATCTTGCCTGTGAGTTCCCCCAGCACAACAGACCAGAAACACACAGGCAAGATGCCTGTGCCACTACCAAGGCGGCCCGCCATTCAAGAACGGTGTCAAGATGCGCCTGCCATCACTTCGATGGCCTGGCTCGGGTCATCGGCTCTGTTTGATCTCGGACTCGTCGCGACCTGCATCGCCCAAAGCTCAAAAGTCCCGGGACCAACTCAAAAACTTGTCTGACGGAATATCAACTTAACAAGAGCTTGCGCACGTCGCCTTCGGGGTCGTTCACCATGCCGCACTTGTTGTCGAACACCATCGTCGGGCATTGATCCGGATCGAAAGGCTTCCAGGTCAACCCGGACTGGCTGGGATTACCCGTGTGGGCGAAATTGGCCCAAGCCGTGGCCATTTTCCTGGCCAGCTTCTGCGCCTCCGGCGTGTTTCCGGTGCCCTGTTCGCAGCGTTTCGCATTGTCGAAGCAGAAAGCCAGTTCGGCCGTGTGCCAGGCGCCGGCGTCTTCGAGCATTGGAGATTGCCAGGTGAAAAAATACGCGAAAACTGGCGCGGATTTCTGGTCAAACTTCATCTTGGCCATGCGCGTGACGTTGTTGCGCACCAACAGACCGCTCACGCCGTAGGACAGCGTGCGGATGCTCTTTTCAGGGTGCGCCTTCTTCATCGCCGCAATCAGCGCTGTGGCCTTGGCATCGCCGATGACTTCCGCCAGCGTGGCGTGCCACTCCGCCTCGGTCGGCTTGGAGGACATCCGGTTGCCTTCTTCGCTCACCGAGCCGATCAGCATCGGAATGTTTTTGGAAATTTCCGGCGCGCCTTCAAAAAACGAGCGCATGGTAATGATCCTGCCATCCATGGTCGGTCCCATGCCAACGCGCGGTGTGGGGCCCCAAGGCGCGCCCATGCCGAGCGTGCGCGGCGGCGGACCGTTGATCTTCAAAGCGGCGGCGGTGGCGGCGGCATTGAGTTTCGCCCATTCCATTTTCTGCAAAGCGCCGATGTCGTTTGGTCCCAACCCCAGCTCGACCATGATTTGTTTCGCCAGCGTCCGGGATTGGTCGGCGCTGGGAGGATTGCCGCCGCCGCCGGATTGCGCCGAAGCGCGATGGAACAGCCCAGCCGCCGACGGCATGCCCATCAGCGTGGTCACCTTGGAACCGCCGCCCGACTGGCCATAAATCATCACCTTGTCGGGATCGCCGCCGAAATTGGCGATGTTGTCGCGCACCCAGCGCAACGACGCCACCAGGTCAGTCATGCCGACGTTCACCGAGTCGGCGTAGGCCGGTCCGCCGATCTCGGACAGATCGAAGAAGCCGAGGACATTGAGACGATGATTCACCGATACTTGGACGACATCATGATGCCGCGCCATCTGCGCGCCTTCGTGCGAGGGAAGTTCATAGGACGAGCCGAAGCTGAAACCGCCACCATGAAAATACACCATCACCGGACGCTTGCCGGTCAGGCTCGGCGTCCAAACGTTCAGCTTGAGCATGTCTTCGCCCTGGTAGCCGTCGTCCCAATCCTGGATGAACGACTGTTCGATCGAACCCCACACGGCGGCGCCCTGCCCTTGTTGGGTGAGAGGGCGATCCCAAGTATGCAGGTTCTGCGGGCAATTCGGCCCGTAGATCAGCGCCGGATATTCGCCGTTCCACGGTTTGGGCGATTTGGCCGGCAGCCATCGGTTTTCGCCGCCGGTGTTCTGGCCGTAGGGTATGCCTTTGAACGTGAAGACGTCGCCGTCCACAAAGCCGCGCACCTTGCCATATTGCGTGGCCGCGACCGCCTTGCGCGGCGTGGAGCAGCTTCCCGGCTCCTGATGCACGGCGGTCTTGATGCTGTCGGAGGCGTGCGCGGTTCCCGTCAGCACGGCACCGATGCCGGCGGTGGCGGAAAGCAGCAGCGCCTGACGGCGGCTGATCTGGTTGCGATTTTCAGAATTGGAATTTGACATGATCTTTCCTTTCTATGATTGGTTGGTTTTTCTTTTGCAGCGCCGCGGCTGCCCGGCGCTGCGTGGTTGACCTATTTGACGGGAATCAGCATTTGGGTAAATGAATGTGCCGGAAAGCTGTATTTGATATTGTTACCGCTAAATTGGACCTCCTTGGTGGCGATGGCCACACCCTCTTGTGCCTTTGTATTCGTTGACGTGACAGATTCACCGTTGATCTCCTTGACGGTGGCGCTCCCCGCGAATTCCCCGCTCTGCAACACGATATCGGAGGTGATGGCATTGGTTTCACTCCGGTTGACCACATTGATTACCAAAGTCTTGGCGGAGTCGTTGAATACAGCGGTAACATCAAGATAAGGTATGTCGTTGAATACCTTGTTGCTGTATTTTTCACAGTCGGCATACACATCCAAAGCGGTGCCGCGCGCGTTGTTGGAATACAGATAGAAGGCCTGATACAGCGTATTCTTGAAATCGCCATCCGGTGAATTTCCCACCAGGCTGGAAAGCATCGTAATATTCGCCATTTTGACGACATCGGCATGACGGATAAAGGAGTTCAAGTGTTGAGCCACCATAAGGGATCCGGTCAGATTAGCATTAGCGTATCCGGCCGACCATTCATCAAAGGAGATATACACCGGCCGTTTGGATCCGGATTTCATCATCGCCTTCTCGATCAGGGCTTTGATCACGTCAATCTTTTGATCCACATCCAGACCCAAAGACATCATCCCGGAGAAGCTTCTATCGCCCGCGAGGGCCTCCGTGACATACCGATGCACGGAGAGGTAATCAATACTGCCCGCCATGTGCTGCAATACATAATCGTTCCAATCAATCCAGTTGTTATCGGGCTTGTAATTGGAAGCCCCGTCGGCGATGAATTTGACATTCCTGTCCACCAACCGCATGACCTTGGCGGCTTCCAGCGCAAACTTGCAGTAGTCTTCGGCATTCTTCTGCCCGAGCTGCCAGGGGCCGTCAATTTCGTTGCCAAGAGACCAGTATTTGACATTGAAGGGCTGTTCATTGCCATACTTCCTCCGGAGATCCGAATAATAAGTCCCTTTCGGATAATTGCAGTATTCAATCCAATGCCTGGCCTGGTCCAGAGTCCCCAAGCCGGCGTTGATACAGACGAAATTCTCCGCCCCGATCAGGCTGCAAAGTTTGGCATATTCATCCGTGCCCATCTGATTGTTGTCAATCTGATCCCACGCCAGGTCGAGCCGGGCCGGACGCTGGTCCTTCGGACCAATCCCATCCTCCCAGTTATAGCCGGAGACATAATTCCCGCCGGGCCACCGCACCACGGGGATGTGCAGGTCCTTGATAAGCTGGACAAAATCTTTTCGCAGCCCGTTCTCGTCCGCCAGGGGAGATTTGGGATCATAAATAGCGCCATAGACCACCGTGCGTATCGGCTCGACAAAGGCACCGTAGATGTTGGGGTCCACGGTCCCGATTTTTCGGTCCAGATCAATCTTAATGACCGCCGGTTGTTCCGCCAGAAGTTTCCCGGTAATCAGGCCGGATAGAATGACGCATGTGAGGAGTAAGTTTCGTTTTTTCATAGGAACAATGTTTGAGACCTATGCAAAACCTGGCGCCACGCTGGGAGCGCTGGCTTCCAGCCGGCGAATCGTTGAAGAAACGACAACTCGCCGGCAAGATGCCGGCGTTCCCGGGAGGTTTTGCAGAGGTCTCCGTTTGTGATTGCTGTTGTCTGTGGAACGGATGGGTGAGTGCGTTTTGCGAGGCGCGTCGTCAGCGCTGCACTGGTAAGGGCGAATTGGTTTCCATTACGCACGGGGAATTAGTGAATACCCGGCAAAGAAAAGAGTCAACAGCATTCTCCGGATTGGATTACCGCCGCCACTCGGTCTTCGGTGGCTCCGGCAAACCTTGCGCGCAGCGCCGTGCGGAAATGCAGCTTGGAGATTTTTGCCAGTTCGCCCGCACCGCGCTCCTCCACAAATTTCTTCGCCGCCGCATCCACGGCCGACGACGCGCCTTTGGGCAATTTTACTTCAAACTGTTTCTCCAGCTTCGCCAGGCCCTTCACAAATTCGTCGCGCGCCAGAATGGAGGCCGCGGCCACGGCGATGTCTTCCTCCGCCTTGTGCCGCTGCACCAGTTGCAGTTCCCTGCCCTGCGCCATCAGTGCCTTTTCAATCACGCTCTTGCTCGCGGCAAACTGGTCGCTGATTGCCTTCACCGGCGGCGGATTCATCCGGTGCCGCTGGCCCAGCAGGTTTTCAATCACGCGCGCGTGGCCCCACGCGAGCATCGCGTTCACCGATTTCATTTTCGCGTAAAGCCGGTTGTAAGCCTCGTTGCCAATCGGCACGACGGTTGTCACGCAACCGGGCGTCTTGCGGATTTTGTCGGCCAGGTCGGAAATCTTTTTGTCGCTGGAGATGTTCTTGGAATCGCGCACGCCGAGGTCGGCCCACGCCTTGATGACGCTTTCGTTCACATAAACGCCGGCGATGCAGAGCGGCCCGAAGAAATCGCCCTTGCCGCTTTCGTCCACGCCGATGCGCGGCAGGAGCAGGTCGGGGTTCAAAATGGTTTCGTAGCCGAGCTTCGCCTGCTTGAGAATCTCCGGCTCCAGCAGGAACTCGATGAATTCCCGCGTGCCCTTGCCCTGCACCACCAGCTTGCCGCTCTCGTAAAACACGACGTTCGCCTTGTCCGACTCGAACGCGAACCGCGCATACGGCACCTCGCGCGGCTTCCAGTTCCGAGCGCGCAGGGCGGCATCGAGCGCCGACGCCTGTTCGTCGGTCAGCTTGCAAATATGAGAAGTCAGCGGCTTCACAATGCGAAAATAGCCGCAAAAGAACGCAAAGAACACAAAGATTTTGTGAACGGCCAAAACCATCCGAAGCTGCGGAGCGGCGACCGATAATAACCGATCACTGCTCGATAAGCCGATAATACCGTTGCGTCACATTGGGAGCGGAATTCGTGACCGTTTTCACCGTGCCATCGCCGGTAATGCCCGGCAGGCTCTGCCAATTTAATGCCGAGACGGAATCAGCGTATTGCAACGCGTAAGTCTTTCCGGGTTCGGTTTGAATTGAGACCGTGAAATTGTCCCCGACTTTTTTGGGTGCGAAAACGACTGGCGCGGGCCAGATCCAAAAGCCGCCTTGGATGGAAAATCGGCTGCTGTTCGGCACGGCGGCCAGCGGTTGAGCAATGGTGCTGGCCAATTGAAAACGACCGCTGGCGCTGAACGTCGTGCCCCCGCCGGCGATCACGCTCCGGGCAATTGTAAAGCGGCTGCTGCTTTGAGCAAAGGCTGTCTCTGAAATGGAAACGAGCAGGAGTAGAAGTAAAAGGTTCATAAAAATATAATCGTTCCTTCATGGGTCAATATGAGACGATAACGATCCCATTGCCCCCGCTGCCAGGGGGATTATTGCCCCACCCACCCCCACCGCCGCCACCGCCGGGTTTTCCATTCGTGCCCGACCCACTTTTGCCAAAGCCACCAACCCCGCCGCCTCCGGGGGCGGTTGCGCCGCTACCTCCAGTTTCTCCATTGTTGCCGGTTGATGGAAAAAGACCGCCGCTGGTTGATCCTCCAGAACCTCCAATACCATCTCCTGTCGCACTGGCCGCGCCCCCGGGAGAACCGCCTCCGGCGATCATCAAAGCGCCAAAACTGGTGGCTCCACCGGAAGCTCCGTTGCCACCGCCACTTCCAATTGTCACCGGATAACTTGCGCCCGGAGTCACATTGAAAACATTGTTTGCGAATCCGCCTGAGCCGCCACCGCCACCCGTAAAGACGTTGGTGCTACTTGTGTAGCCGCTGCCACCACCACCGCCGCCACCCCACAGTTCGACCATTATCTTGGTCACATTTGCTGGAACAATAAATGTTCCACTGCTGATAAATCCCTGAATGTTTGGAACACCGGCAGACAATTGAAGTGAATTGCCGTTGGTGAACAAAGCCGTATTCTGCCCCGCAGAAAGAATCACATTATCGGTCAAACCGTTGAGGCTCTTGACAACTTGGCCGCCCGCAATGTTGGTTGCGGCTACGGCATCGCCTGCCAATTGCGCATTCATAATTGCGCCGTTTGTTACCGTCGCCGCGACCGCCGCAAATTGAGCATACGGTGAAGGCAACACTTGCACGCGCGGTGAAAGTGTTTGAGTGTCCGGGCCATTCGTCACCGTGATGTCCAGCCAGCGTGGACCGCCATTAAACGCGCCCGCGCCAAAATCAAGATTCACGGAGAAAAGCCCGTTGGCGAGCGTGGCGCTGGTTGTGATGGTGCCGCCAATTTGATTTTCACCGCCCGCCGCGTCGTAGAGTTTAAAAATCATAGTGTAAGCGCCATTGGCGTTCGTGCCGCCGTCGCGGAGCTGGCCCTGGTAGGTAAAGGCTGTGGTGCCTTGGGCGAAGGCGGTTGAGGGTTGAAGGCTGATGGACAATAGCGCGACGAGCGCCAGCCATTTGGTGATGGAGAGGTTTGTTTTCATAATTTTGAAAAAACGCGGCTGTTTGGTATCCGGCTCTTTCGAACCGTAGGAGTGTTTCACCACAAATTGCCCGAACGGTCAAGAGTGAAGCGGGTATATTTTGAATGACACAATCAAGGGAACCAACAGAATCAATTCCCATGAAGCAGCGGGCGCTGTCCGCTTGCCCGAAGGTGCAAGGCAGGGTATTTTTGTTCAGTGAAGCATTGTTGTATGCCGCGAACATTCCGCCTCCTGCTTACCGCAGGGCTGCTCCTACTTGATTTCACCGCCAGCAGCCAGACCAGACAAATCCGGCTTCGCACAGGAACCATCACCACCACCACCGCCGCGAAAGCCGCCGCGCAATCCGTGCCGCAGGCACTTTCCCCACAGTCGCCCGTTTCGGGCATTTTCCTGGTGCAATTCGAAGGCGCGTTGCAACCCGCCGAACGGGTGGAACTGCAGGCGCTGGGCGTTGAGCTGCTCAAGTATGTGCCGGATGACGCCTTCATCGCGCGCTTTCAAAACGTTTCGCCCGCGGCAATCCAGGCGCTGTCATTCGTGAAATGGACCGGCCCCTACGCACCGGAATACAAACTTCATCGCGCGCTCCAGTCGAAACAGGCGCAGGCCGCCGCACAAGCCGCTTCGGCCACGATGAACATTTCCGTCGTGCTCGCGCCACGGCTTTCCGACGCCGATATTGCCGGCGCGAAAATACCATTTGTCTCCATTCAACAGCAGACGGCGCTGCGGTCCGGCACGATTTTGCGCGGGAAAATCAACGCCGAGCAACTGGACGCGCTCGCGAAATCCGATGCCGTCCTCTGGATTGAACCCGCGCCCAGCATGAAACTATTTGACGAAGTTTCGTCCGACATCGTTGCGGGCGAAGGGCCGCCGGGGCAGCTTTACACGCAATCGCTCGGTTACGATGGCAGCGGCGTGAACGTGGCTGTCGCGGACAGCGGGTTGAACAACGGGGACGCCGAAACGATGCACCCGGATTTGTTTGGTCGCGCGACGAACTTCATGTATTACGGCTCGCTGACCGACGCCGCGGATGAACACGGCCACGGCACGCACGTCGCCGGCATCATCGCGGGCAACGCCACGACGGGCGAGACTGACGAAACCGGTTATCTCTGGGGTCTCGGCGTCGCGCCCGGCGCGAACATCATCGCGCAAAGAATTTTTGACGGCGTTGGAAATTATGAAGCGCCGCCCAGCTACGAAACGCTCACCCGCGACGCCAAACGGGCCGGTGCGGACATCGGTTCGAACAGTTGGGGCGATGACACGCAGGGCCGTTACGACGTGAGCGCGATGGAATTCGACGCGCTGGTTCGCGACGCCGATGCGCTCGCGTTTGGCGATCAACCTTACATCCTCGAATTCTCCGCCGGCAACGCCGGGCCGGGTTCACAAACCATCGGCAGCCCCGCCGTGGCCAAGAATGTCATCGCCACCGGCGCCTCGGAAAGCACGCGCGAAGACCTTTACATTTACAGCGACGGCCCGGATGCGATGGCGGATTTTTCCAGCCGCGGCCCATGCGAAGACGGCCGCATCAAACCTGATGTCGTTGCGCCGGGCACCTGGATTGCCTCGCTGAAATCCGAATCGGCCACGGACGAAAACGCGTGGTCGCCGATTGACGACTGGTATTTCTACATGGGCGGCACCAGCCAGGCCGGCCCGCACGTCTCCGGCGCGGCGGCGGTTTTTGTCCAATACTACCGCGAAACCGTCACCAACACGACGCCCTCGCCCGCGCTGGTGAAGGCGGCGCTCATCAATTCCGCCGTGGACATGGACGACGCTTACGGCACCGATCCCACGCCCAACATGGACGAAGGCTGGGGACGCGTTGACCTGACGCAAATCATCGGTTCAACCCGCCGCTGCGATTTCGTTGACCAAACGGCGCTGCTGCAAACGAGCCAGGTTTATGAACACCGCGTCATCGTCGCGGACTCCGACGATTCGCTGAAAATAACCCTCGCCTACACGGACGTGCCGGGATTTCCCGGCGCAATTCCCGCGCTGGTGAACGACCTCGACCTCGAAGTCGTCGCGCCGGACGGCACGATTTATCGCGGCAACCAGTTCAACGGCGGCGAATCCATTCCGAACGCACCCAACGCCGACCGCGTCAACAACGTCGAGGCCGTGCATCTCGCGTCGCCGCTGCCGGGCGAATACATCATCCGCGTTCGCGCGCACAACGTCGCGGAGGACGCGCGCGTTGACACCGGCGAAACGGACCAGGATTTTGCGCTGGTCACTTCCGGCGACCTTGCGCCGCCGGGCTTCGGCGTCGTGGCGATGGACAAGAAATTCTATCGCGCGCCCGACCGGATAAAAATTTTCGTTGCCGACACCGATCTCGCCGGAAATCCGTCAGTTGGCGTCAAGGTGCGCAGCACAACCGAATTCAGCGGCGAAAACCTGACGCTGCTCGCGGCGGGAACGAGCGGCGTGTTCACCGGCGCCATTGCGACCGCGACCGGCCCGGCCACGACTGACGGCAAGCTGCAGATTGCGAACGGCGACTTGATTGAGTCGCTTTATTTCGACGTCTCTTCCGGCACAACGCGCGCCGCCACCGCCCATGCGGATCTCGTCGCGCCGGTGCTGACAAACGTGGCAATGACCAATGACTTCGGCCAGGCAATCATTTCGTGGACGTCCGACGAACCGGCCACTTCAATCGTCCGTTACGGCACAAACCTCGCCAGTCTCACCCTGGGCGTGACCGATTCCATGCTGACCACCGACCATTCACTTTCAATCGGCGGTTTGATTTCGGGCCGCACGTATTATTTCTACGTCATTTCCGCCGATGCAGCCGGCAATTCGGGCACGAACAACAACGGCGATTCGATGTATTCATTTGTCGCCGCGCCCACGGCTGCGATTTTGCTCGTGGACGAATATCAAGACCCGGATAGCCTCTTCGGCATCCCACCGTTGAGCGGTTATACCGATCCGCTCAATCATTTGGGCGTGAGTTATGATGTGTGGCAGACTTCCACGCGCGGCTCGCCGAAGAATGTGCTGAAATCTTATCGCGCGGTTTTCTGGCGCGTGTCGGATTTTGCGGCACCCTGGACTGCGGCGGAAAAAACTGCCATCAGCAATTATCTCAACTCCGGCGGTTCGCTCTTTGTCGCTTCGATGGAAATTCTCTCGCGCCTGGAAGAAGACGGTAGTTCTTCCTTCATT
>JBEKRA010000008.1:0-17974 GCA_049519195.1 Verrucomicrobiota bacterium | reverse complement strand
GGAATTTCGCCAGGGTTTCATGAAAGTCCTGGCCTGTCCGCTCGGGGTTATCCTTCTCTTCTCTGCGCTGGCCGTTCACGCCTCGGACGACATGCGAATTTATTCCGACCGGTTTAACAATGGCTGGAGCGACGACTGGTCCTGGATACCGCGTTACGCCACGAACAATCCGGTCTATTCCGGCAGCAATTCAATCGCGCTTGTTCCCAGCGGCCAGTGGCAGGCTTGGTGGCTGAAGAGCGGCACCAGCGTGGACACGACCATCTACACGAATGTGAGCTTTTGGCTCAATGGCGGGGCGACCGGCGGACAATATATCGTGATCAGCGGCGAGTTGAACGGGTCGGGTTCGGGATTACCCGGCGTTTGGGTGACCGCGCCGACGAACTCATGGAAACAAATCACAATTTCCCTCGCCTCGCTGGGCATCAACAACAAGACCAACCTGACCGGGTTTCAGATTGGGAACGGAACTTCCACGCAGCCGTTTTTCATTGATGATTTGCGTTTGGTTGCCGCACCCGCGCCTGCAGCGGTTCATGTGAGCGTGCTTGCCAACCAGACCGTGCGAAAGGTGGACGGCAAAATTTTCGGGATCAATCAGGTCGGTTGGGATCCGAACGTGAACACTCCCGCCACCGCTGCCATTTTGAATGACATTGGGAGCGCCATCGTGCGCTGGCCGGGTGGAAGCTGGGGCGACGGCTGGCAGTGGGGCGAAAACCGGGGCTACGGCTCTACTGACAGGGACTTCATTGCCCTGGCCACGAACATCCACTCGGATGCCTTCATCATCGTGAACTACGGCTCCGGCCCCTATGGCAACGGCACGCCCGAGGAAGCCGCGCTTGGCGTGCGGATGTTCAACGTGACCAATCACTGCAATTTCAAATACTGGGAGGTGGGGAATGAGGTCGGCGGCAGTTGGGAATGGGATCATATCGCCTTCTTTACCACGAATGCCATTGTGAACCTGAATTCGTTCGCGGCTAAAATTTACACTCCGACCAACGGGATTTCCTGGTTCATCCGCACGAATCTCTCCAGTTCCACCCTCGTGGCCTTGACCAATTACATCAACACCCACAACAACGCCGCCACGCTGACACCCGCGCTGATCAGTGACTTGAACAGTGCGAACATCGTGGATCAAAGCTCGATTTACAGCGCGTCGCGCTTTGCGGGAGTCACCTTGCGGCCGGAGACGCAAACGAACCTCAACTTCGGCCTGCCCGATCTTGGCGCTTCGCTGATCAACCGCCAGTTGATCGAAGATTCCTACCCCTCGGAACTGACACGCCAGACAAACTATCTCCTTCTGCCCAACGCCTTCCTGCCCCACGACCCGTGGACCTACGCGATGCGCTTCACCAATTACTACGCGCAAATGAAAGCGGCCGATCCAACCATCAAGGTCGGCGCCGTGGCCGATATCACGGAGGACGGCACGATGAACTACACGCATCATTTCGCGGTCAACCCGCGAACCGGAGTGACGCACTACGGTTGGACGCCAGTGATGCTGGCCTGTCTGCGCAGCAACAATTGCATTCCGGACTTCCTGATTGAACACAACTATGGTCCAACGGCGGGAGACACTCAAGACCTGCTTTATTCGAAGTGCTGGGCCTCTCATGCGGCTTCCTTGCGCCAGATGTTGACGGATTATTTGGGCGACGCCGGCGCCAATGTGACGCTCGAAGTGACCGAGTGCGGCATGGGTGGCGACAAGCAGGATTGCAGTCTCCCCGGCGGCCTTTTTTACGCCGACAGCATCGGGCAGATTTTGCAGACGGAGTTCAATTCGCGCCTTTGGTGGGACACGCGCAATGGGGTCAACAGTCTCGGCGATTCCGACCCGGAGTTCTACGGCTGGCGAATGGATGGCAGCGGCAATTTCATTTCCGACGCGGGAATTGTCACGTATCCGACTTATTATTGCGCCAAGCTGATGCCCTATTTCGCCAGGGGCGGCGACACGGTGGTCTCCGCCACGAGCGATTACGAGTTGTTGTCTGCGTATGCGGTCAAGCGGACCAACGGCGCGCTGACTCTGCTGGTGATCAACAAGAGTTCCTCGTCCAATCTGACAGCCAATTTTAATCTGTCCGGGTATCTTCCCTATACCAATGCCACAATTTTTAGCTACGGCATTCCGCAAGACGACGCCGCGCGGACGGGAACAGGTTCGCCCGACATTGCCCAGACCAACATTACCGGCTTTCAAAGCAGTTTTTCCGCCACCTTCGCGCCGTTCTCTGTCACGGTGATGGTTATGAGTCCGGGCAACTCGCCGCCATTCACGCCGGCCAGCCTGACGGCCACGTTTTCCAACGCGGCTGTCGCTCTGGCATGGTCGCCGGCCATCGGTGCGGACAGCTATATCATAAGACGCAGCACCACCAGCGGCGGAAGTTACACCAATGTCGCGACCGGCGTGACCACGACGAATTACCTCGACACTGGACTGCTCAACGGCACGACTTATTTTTATGTCGTCGCCGCGACCAATGCCAACGGCGTCAGTTCCAACTCCATCGAAGTCAGCGTCACGCCAACGGACCTGAAAGCGCTCTACACGTTTGAAGGCAATGCGCTTGACACGAGCGGCAATGGTAACCACGGCACGGCCACTTCCGTGACTTACGTTGCCGGCAAAGTCGGCGCGCAGGCCGCGCAATTCAACGGAACGAGCAGCTACGTTTTGATTCCGGCTTGCATCAGCAACGATTTCTCTGTTGCCATGTGGATCAAGACCACCGACACCGCCGGTTCCGCTGGCGGCCAATGGTGGTCGGGCAAAGGCCTCGTGGACGGCGAAGTCGCCGGTCCTGCGGCGGATTGGGGAACGGCCATCGTAGGTGGAAAATTTGTGCTCGGCGTCGGTTCCAACACCGATACGACCGTGGCCTCATCCGTGAACGTCAACGACGGCACGTGGCATCACGTCACCGCCACGCGCAACAACACCAGCGGCGCAATGGCCGTTTATGTGGACGGCGTTTTGCGCGGCAGCGGCACCGGCGCGACCGGCGCCCGCGGCGCGCCGCCCAGCCTCCGCATCGGCTGCATTCAAACCGGCAATAATTTTCTCAACGGCACGATTGACGACGTGCGCCTGTATGATCACATCCTCACCACAAATGAAATTGCCGCGCTCATCGCGCCACCTGCCGCGCCGACGAATTTGGTCGCGACGAGCGGCGATGCAAATGTTGCGTTGAGCTGGTCAGCCTCGGCCACCGCCGCGAACTACCACATCAAACGCTCCGCGACAAGCGGCAGCGGCTACACGAGCATTGCCACCAACGCGAGTCTCACCTTCACCAATACCGGACTGGCCAACGGCACGCTTTATTACTTTGTCGTCAGCGCCGTGAATACTTATGGCGAAGGCACCAATTCAGCGCAAGTCAGTGCGCGTCCGACATCGTCCGCGCCCGTCGCCATGAGTGCGACCAATGCGTCCGGCCAGCTCCGAATTTCCTGGCCGACAGACCACACGGGCTGGCAGTTGCAATCGCAGACAAACAGCCTCGCCGCCGGCCTCGGCACGAATTGGGTCAACGTCGCCGGTTCGGCGCAGACGAATCAGGTGCCGGTGCCATTGAACGCAACGAATGGCGCGGTGTTCTTCCGGTTGGTGCGGCCGTAGCCTCTCAGAACATTTTTCGCCACTCATCGGAGGCGCGATCCTTGTGGGTCGCGCCACGGCATTTCGACCTGATCAAACCCGGCCCGCCCCTGCCGTGAGGAGAAACAGGAAAAGAAGACTTGTTTGCCAGCGCGTGTTTTGGATGTTACAGAATGGTTGCGCCAAATCCATTTCGGCAGCCGAGTCGTGAAAACTGATGACAATCTTTCCAAGCGCGCCCGGGCTAAAATAAAGCCCGTGAACATCACCGTTTCCATCGTGGATGATGACGCTCCGGCGCGCGGCATTTTGACCGAGTGGATTCGCGGCGCGCAAGGTTTCAAATGCGTCGGCATGCATGAGAACGCCGAGGCCGCGCTCGCCGCGCTGCCTCGGGAAAACCCCTCCGTCGTCCTGATGGACATCAACATGCCCGGCATGAGCGGCATCGAATGCGTCCGCCGCCTCAAACCGCAGATGGCGGACACACAGTTTGTGATGCTCACGGTTTATGAAGACCCCGATCACATCTTCAAGGCGCTGTCATCCGGCGCGAGCGGCTATCTGCTCAAGCGCACGCCGCGCGCCGAACTGCTCGCCGCCGTCAAGGACGTCCACGCCGGCGGCTCGCCGATGAGCAGCAACATTGCGCGCAAGATCGTCCAGTCATTCCAGCGATTCAGCACGGTGCCGACCGAGACTGAAAACCTTTCACCGCGCGAACGCGAGGTTTTGGAACTGCTCGCGCGCGGCTATCTCTACAAGTAAATCGCCGACTCACTGCACATCAGCGTGCCGACGGTGAATACACACATCCGCCGCATCTACGAGAAACTGCACGTCCGCTCGCGTTCGCAGGCCGTCGCCATGTTCACGCACATTCCCAACGCCGCCGTCCCCGAATGAAGGGCGCTCCCGGTTGTTTTGCGCTTTCGCCCCGGCGGGAATTTCGGCGGAACTGAATCCGTTGTTACAGGACAATGCCGTGATGCAATGCAACCTGCGGTTGCTGAACCATCCACACCGCGCGCGCAACCCCGCAAGAACCGTTGCCGGACGGAAAGCTGGCCAAAATCTGGTTGTCACGAACATTCCAATAATAAGCGGCTGCGGGAACCGAGCATCCGCCAGCTCCCGCCCTCGCTTAAAAATACCAGCCACCTGGAATTCTTCGCGACAATCTCGCTGATTTCGGCTTCGTGCAGAATCATGCACGCCGTCGAAAGCGCATCCGATTCAGCGGCGGTGTCCGCGAGCGCCCAAACGCGATTTCGCAATGCCGCAGGCGCGCCGGTGCGGGGATCGAGGATGTGAGGTCCTTTCACCCCCAGGCCGGAACCGCTTAAGGAAACATCTTTCAGCCGGTAACGTTGCGGCGAGTTGTCGTCGCCCAGGCCGCACGACCAACCGGGCGTGTCCGGCGGCGGGTTCCCCGCGAGAATGCTGCTGCCGCCGGCCACGAGCAGAAACGCCGGACATTCCCATTCGCGCACAACTTCCGCCATGCGGTCCAGGGCAAATCCTTTGCCGATGGCGCCAAGGTCAAACTCCAGCTTCCCGCTGTCACAGCGGATGGAAAATGGTTCCTTCAGCAGCGTCCATCGCGGTTTAGCCGGCTGTGTTTGCAGCGCGGCAGCGGTCGCGGAAAATGCGTTGCCGGTGGCAATTTCCATCCGCCGCGCGAGTTCGAGGCAGGCAAACACCGGTTCGCTCAAACGCAGTGTCTCGCCCGGCGCGAGCTGGGCGATTTGGGAAACCTCGCTGTTCGCCCGGAACCGGCTCAAGAGCGATTCCAACTGGTCCGTCACCGTGAACGCCGCCTGCGCGGTCTGCGAGGCATAACCTTTCTCCTCGCCGGCAATGCGCACCTGAAACTCCGTTGCCATCGCGTTGTAATTGAAAACGTGGATGTCGCTCATAGCCGGCTAGATTTCGATTCTTCTCATCCGCCGGCTTATCGAGGGCGGGCGAGTTGGTCTGCCGGCCGAGAACCGGCAGCGTTGCCGGAAAGAACGGCTCGCGCCAGTTCCTCCTGGGTTGCCGTAACCGGTCCGGTGACCAGCTCCGGCACATTATACGTCTTGAGCCATGTGTCATAAAAAGCCGGGTCCTTCTGCGGCAGGACAAACGGCTTATGCTCCCGACCGCTGGCGTCGAGGTAACAGAAATAGGGCCGGGCCAGCAACCCATTGTCGCGCTTGCTGCTGAAGACAAACCACCGTGAATTGCTCGACCAGCAATGCCACGAGTCCGCTGCATCGCTGTTGCACTCCAGACGCCGGTAATGACCGCTCTTGATGTCCATGAGATAAAGATCACAGCCGGCTTGGTGGATCGGAAAACCGCCATAATCAGTCATGCAAAAGAGCAAGTAACGGCCGTCGGGTGAAGCTCTCGGCTCAAGGATGCTCTTGCCGGTCTCGGCTGCCGTCAGCACCGTCTCCGGTTTGCCCCAACTGCCATCTGCCACGTTGTAAGCCACGCGCATCAGATCATACCTGGTTTTGGCGATCAGCTCGGGGGTGGGAGGACCGTTCGGATCCCACAGCATCTGGGCGCTGGAAAAATAAAGGACCTTGCCATCAGCCGACCAGCCCGGAAAGGTCTCCAAGCGGTCAGGCGCGGCAATCCCTGGCGTTGTCGAGGCCGCGCAAGTCTCCACATTCATCACTGCCAAATCGGAGAAGGAATCAAACACGTCTCGAACCTCCGCTCCAGCTGTGCGAAAGAGCTGGCCCGGCTTGCTCATGGAGAAGGCCACCACCGGCATGGCCGGATTCCAGGAAAGATAACCCGGCGGTCGCGGCGCGGCCGCCGACCTGGCCTGCAGCCAGGTCGCACTTCCATTCTGCACCAACACCATTCCTGCGGCAATCCTGGCATTCTTGTCCTTGGTGTCCGGACGCACATGGAAAGAAAACAGGTCCGGGCTATTGTTCTGAAAACTGTGGCAGTTGACGCACCCGTTGCCAATCGCGCTGTTCAGGAGAACAGGCTTCTCGTCGAAGTTTTCAAGGTTGCGTTGGTAGATTCCCATGTTGCGAAACCACGTGCATACCGGCCCCAGCAGACGGTAAACCAAATGCGAGTCTATCTTCTCCCGCGCAACCGTGTTTTCGATCGGCTCAAATCGAGCCCACTGTCCATTCGTGCCTTTGACATAGATCTCCACGGCGATATTCGTGCCGGGATTCTGTTCGAGCAACGCCCGCCAGGGCTCCGGCGGAATCACCACGCTGGCGCGGCGGGAGCCAAGCAGAATCTCTTTTCCTGCCGCTCCGTGAAGCCGCACCCGAAACTCGCTGCCGGGCTCTTCGATCCGAAAATTCAGCGGCGCGATGTTGGGTGGAATGACGAGCTGGCTGTAATCCGGCCGAATTCTCGGCAGACGTTTGATCTCGGTTGAGTGTTCCGGCAACTCCGCTCCAGCCACTGGTTGGGCGGTCGAACAAATCCAGAGCAGCACGGCGGCCGCCGTGCCTCTCCAAACCAAACTGGATGTTCGCCTACTCGTCATGCCTCGTTTCAGATTGCCTCACGTAATAACTGAAGTAGCTGTCCGGCATCTCACGGACAACTTCGGGAACCGCCCTCTCAAAGGAGCCGCCGGTTTGACCCATTAGCGTCAGAAAACGATGGTATTTCTCTGTCGTGGTGTTACTGATCCTCCGGCCACGGACGAAAAGACCCGATGGATTCTCCGCCAGTTCTCCGGGATGTTGCACCCCATAGAGCACGAGTGCTTCTTCAAAATAGGGCGGCATTGTCGGGTAAGAAAAGTTCGTTGCCCGGGGGAGCAATTCGATGGCTGCCTCCAGGTTGCGTTCCAACAGACTTGAAGCCATACAGTATTCAAAAGCCATTCGATTGCTCGCGTTGCGATCGAGCAGATCAAACAATGCGAGGCCGTAAGCGAGATCGACGGTGTTATTGGGCTTAATGGTGCAAACTTGATCCGTGTCGTCTTGCAGCAGCATCAGACGGCGGATTTGCTGCACCTCCTCATCTCCCGCCAGGTCCGGTTGGGTTTTGAGCCGTTCCAGGCAACCTTCGGCCCAGCGGCCCCATACCAGATCATCGCGCAAAACGTTGAGAAAGACCCCGGCAGCGGCCGGCTGGCCTTTGATGATCTTGATCAGCGCCAGCCGTTTGAGTGTCTCGCCCGTGGGACAGAGTTCGAGCATCTCCAGCGCCGTGTGCTCCGCGTCATTGACCAGCCCCAGTTCCAGCAGCCAATCGCATGGCTTGCGAAGCATCTTCACGGCGTCTTTCGGAACTTGCCACTTATCGAACAAAATGCCGTGCGCACCCAATGGCTGCGGGTAGGCGAACAACTCATACGGCAGACGCCCCGTGTGATACAGCGCCAGCATCACGTCATGGCTGGTAAATCGGGAATACTCGCGCAGATTCCTGGCCCTGGCCAGCACCTCGTTCCATTGTTGATGGTCCACGCAATACTCAAGTTCCAGGCCGGCTTTGCCATTCCAATCTATGGAGTAAAATCCAGCCGCCCCGGCCAGCAACAACATCAACACCGTCCCGGCAGTCCAGCGGGACCAGCTAAACGCACGCGCCGGAGCAGCCCCTTTCGGTTGGGCTGCCGGCTTAAGCGGCCTGCCTTTGCGTGTTTTCCGAGGCTCTTTTCGATCCAGTATCGTCCGGAGCCGTTGCCCCACGCTTGTTTGCAGAAAAACCACCCATGCCGCGCAAAGAGGAAAGTAGCCGCAAAAGAGCGCAGCCTGCCAGTCCAGGGAAACTTCTTCGAGTGACGGCACAGAAAAGTTTTGCGTTGCGAGATGAAGCTTTGCCAGTGTGGCATCCAGACCGAACTTGACCCCGGTGCCGGCCAATACCAGCGCCAGCCCCAAACGCCCGGATCTTCTTGCCAGCGCCGCATAAACCAAACAGCACGCCGCAAAACAATAGAAAGCTTCTCCCGCGACGTAATACACCGCGATCGAAAGCGCCACAAATACCGCCACCGGCACGCCGAAACCTCCGGCCGCCACCCGAACCCAGCTATTCGCCGCAGCCACGGCCAGCGCCGCGCCCAGCAGCAGAGACGTGTGCGTGGAATACCCGCCATACAGCGCAAACAAGGCGATGCCCGGAATCAGCCACGTGCCGGCCACCTCCACGCGGGCCGTCGCATTCATCAATCCAATCGTCGAGATCAGCAGCAGCCACGCCGCGACGGACAGCACCAGCGCCGCCGGCCAGTTGTAATAGCACAATTGAACCAGCAGACTGTCCGCCCAGTTCAGCAGCGAGCCGGGGCGGCCGATGAAATCCGTGAAGTATCGCAGGTTCCAGAGAAATAGACCGGCGCGTCCCTCGAAGACCAGACGCAGATCCACCACTTCACATAAGTAAAAAGCCAGGAGACCTACCACCAGGACGAGCCGCGGCTTGAACAAAACAGAGTTCAAAACGCGCGGGACTCGCTGAATATCAAGGTTGTGACCCATCGAAAATAGTTCCGGCCTCATGCTGCGCCGTTTCAACCGATCCCTGGCACCCGCTGGCGTTCAGCGCCGGGCGGGTGTGAGAAAGCCGGCTTTAATTTTTCGTCTGTCACGCACAGGATATTACAAAGCCCCCGCACTGCGTCAACTGGTAGTATCTACAGTGTTGATGGCAGCAACTTCAGCGAAGACCCGGTCAAAGGGGTGCGATAAAAATGGGCGGGACATCCGACTCTTCTTCGTTGTCGTCGTCCTCGTCCTCGAATTCATCTCGATTCTACGGCGAGATGCCATGGGGTGGCCAAAGGATGACGAGCGCCTCGGGTCGGACGCCAAAGAATTCCGGACGCCGGTCTTTCAATTTGTCGCCGAGCTTTTTCGCCTCCTCCGGTGAAGTGATGTAAAAATCCGCCTTGCCCGGGTCCTGGCCGGGCAGCCAGAAACCAACCCGTTGAAACTTCCGCAGATACCACGGCAATGGCCACGGATCGGCGGCAGCCACGGCGATGAGCGGCAGTTCGAGATTTCCTTCCCTGGCCAGTTGCTCCAGCCGCGGCGGGAGGCGCAGCACGTCCTCGACGGTGTGAGCGTAGGCCAGAGGATTCTTCTCATCCGACGGCTTGTCGAAGGCGAGCGCCTTGGTCTGCCGTCCGAGGACCGTCAGCAGAGCGCTGGCGGCAATGGCTGCAATCCAGCGGCTGTTCGCGCCTTTGAGCCGCGCCCAGATACCTTGGATGCCGAGGCCGCAGAGCAGCGCCAGCGGCAGCCAGAGATTCAGCGCCAGCCACGGCGTCTTGTAAGGAATGGCCGAGTAGATCAGGAAGATCACCAGGGCATAGACCGCCAGCGGCACGCCGGTCTTGCGGACGCCGGCGGCGGCATCACGAATTCCGGCATAAACCCCGACGAGCGCCAGCATTAAAAAAACGAACGTTGGGTCGAGCAGGGGAAAATAGTAGCCGAAGGGCTTTTCGTGTCCCTCGCCACCGGCCCGGGCGGCCAGATGCGGAATGGCCCGGCCCAAATCCGCGAGCGCCTGCCAGTTCCGGCCAAACCAGGTGAACAACAGGATTCCCGCGACGACGAAAACGCCGGGTGCCACGGCCACAACCTTGAGCGTCGGCTGCTGCGCGCGCGGCTTGAGCCACCAACCTGCCGCCGCCGCAACGCCAAGCGCAAAGAAGTGAATGAACGCCGTTTCCTTGCAGCCGGCCAGCAGCGCGGCGCACAAGCCGGCCAGCGCCGCCGCCGAAACGGAGTTTCCCTTGAGCGCCCGCGAACCGGACAAAATCAAGCCGAGTGTCGCGGCGACGAACAGCGTCTCGTGGATGAAATAGCGGCTGTAATAAACCGGCAGCGGCGCCACCGCGAACATCAGCGCGGCGACAAGGCAGGAAATGAAGCCAAACATCTCCACACCCGCGCCGAACAGCAGCACCGTGGCGCTGCCAACGATGACCGGTGTGAGGCGCAATTCCGTTTCGGTCAGTTCGGAAAAAGTCTTCGCGCCGCAAAGTCGCGCGACAGGTTCGGCAAGCAACTGCAGGACTGGCCCGTGCCGGTCGCGCGGGTCGTAGTGAAAACTTCCACCGTCGAGCAATTCGCCGGTGACGTAGGCGTTGCCGGCCTCGTCGCTGTGCATCGGCCGTTCGCCAAGCCGCGGCAGGCGCACGGCGAATGCGAGCAGCGCCAGGATAACGAACACTGTCCAGCGCCCGATCAAGGAAGGATTAGAATTAAAAAATGAAGAACGAAACCGCTGCCCGGACGCCGGGCGCTCTGACATTATCTTTTCATTCTGCATTCTTCACACTTTACTCCGCGCTCCTACGGGGTGGGTTTGCCCCAGACTTCAACCTCGATGTAATGGTTCATTTTATTGGTCGTGTTGCCCTTGCTGTAAAGGCGAACGTAACGGCCCTTCACGCCTTTGGCATCAATCAACTTTCCCTGGTTGCTTTCGATGTAGGGCATGTCCTTGCCCGTGCCAAGGCCGAGTTCGTTGGCGTCGTCACTGTTGAAGACAGTCGTCACGTCCTTGCTGAACGACGGGTCGTCGGAAACCTGTGCGACGACGTCGAGATAGGCCCGCGCCTGTGAATGGAAATGCCAGACGAGGATGGCGTGGATGCTGGCCTGCTTGCCGAGGTCAATCTGCACCCATTGCTTGCCCGGCGCCAGTTCCACGTAGCAGCCTTCGTCGCCGGCCTTGTCCCCGTCGGTGACGAGGTCGAGCGAGCCGGTGATGGGGTCGGGTGTGCTGGAGGTGACCGGCTTGTTGAGCGCGAGATTGGTGCAGCCGGCGGGAACCATGAAATCAGGACGTTTGCCTTTGGGCTCCGGCTCAAACTTCGTCAGTTTGATGGGCACGGGCGTGCCGAGCATGACCGGCTTGGGAATTTCGGTGTTGAGCGGAACCATGTCGCCGGCCAGCGCAACGCCGGCGGCGAGCAGAATGAAAACGGAGAGTTTGGCGGCAGACTTGTTCATAACTTCAAGCTTCCGTTTCTTCGAGGGTGATCGCAATTCTTTTTTGCAGCGGAATGGCTTCATTGGCCTTGTGAATGACGTATTCGCTGCGGAAGGCTTCGTCCGCCGGACAGTTCAATTTGGCCGTGCCGCGGATGGCGTTGAAGAAGTTCTCCAGGTGCGGCTGGTGAATGGCCTTGTTGAAGACAACGGGAATTTGGTATTGGGCGAGCTGCGCGGATTCGCGCACGTCCACTTTTTCGCCATCCCGGACCGCCGCCGGGGCCGGCCCGACGCGGAGATAGTTTTTGGCAATAAGCTCGTCCCACGGCGGCGCACTGGCTTCGCGGGCAACAGCGGTGATGGCGGGGTCTTCAGACATCTTGATGGCGCCTTTGTCGCCCATGAACGCCTCGAAATAGCCGCCGCCGGCCCCGGTGGTGGTCTGCACCTGGTAAAAGGCGCGGACGATGCCTTCGGCCAGCGGATATTCGTAAATGACCATCGCGTTGTCATACCACTCGTGGGTCCTGTAATAATCCATGCCGCCGCTGGCCATGACGGATTGGGCGGGCCGCCCCAGCCACCAGTTGAAAATATCAATCTGGTGCGCGCCGAGGTCGGAGAGCGGGCCGCCGCCGAGTCCCTTGAACCAGCGCCAATTGCGGAACTGGTGCATGTCCTTGTAGCCGTATTTGGCGAGGGTTTCCGCCGGCATGACGGCTTTCTTGGGCCAGCCCAGATCGTCGGATGCGGAACGGTTCCATTGGCCTTGTGCGGCGGTAATGCGGCCGCAGAGTTTCGCCTCGTTGATGAGACGGTTCAGCACGAAAATGTAGCGCGGATTGCTGCGGCGCTGGTGGCCGATTTGCAGCAGCTTGCCGGTTTCGCGCATCGTCTGCACCATCGAACGCGCCCCTTCGATGGTGTGGCTCATCATTTTTTCGCAATAAACGTGCAGGCCGGCCTTGAGGCAGGCGTTGGTGATGGGCGCGTGCCAGAAATCCGGCGTGGCGACAATGGCGGCCTGCAAATCCTTTTCGTGCGCGAGCAGGTCCTCGTAATTTTCGTAGCTGCGCACGGGCACGCCGAGCGCCTTGAGTTGACGCTCGCCATAGGTGCGGGCGTAATCCCAGATGTCCACGATGGCGACAAGCTGGATGCCGTCAATTTTGAGCAGCGATTCCAGCAGCACGCGGCCCTCGGCACCCATGCCGATGAGGGCGATGTTCAATTTGCTGTTTGGCGATTTGGCGATTGGCGCCTTGGCCTGCGTCTGGCCGAATGCCTTCGTGCCGGACGCCAACATGAAGCCCGCGCCGGCGGCGGCTGTGGCGCCGAGGAATTTCCGGCGCGAGAGAGGTTGCATTACCATTTTTTCAGAATCGCAAATTGGTTGTATTTGGCCAGCATCAACGCAAACGCCACGAGCGCCACGTGGATGCCGAGCCAGGCGACGCCATCGTCCTGCCGGATGAGAATCAATCCGACCGTGAGCACGATGTAAAGCAAACCCTGCGCGAACAGCGACAGCCGCGTGCCGAGGCCGACCAACAGCATCAGCCCCGTGATGAGGAGCGCCGGGCCGAGCAGGTAATTGAACATCACGAGCAGCGGATGCGGCAGCAGCGGTTCGTTGGCTAACTTCTCCTTGAGCGACGGCGGGATGCCGGCGTAGTTCGAGAGCGCGTAGAATTTGACCTTCACCTCGACCAGGGCGCCGCTGGGGTCTTCCATGCCGGTGGCCGGGTCAACGAGCGGTTTCTGGATGGTCTTGAAGGCGCCGAATTTCTCCACGCCGGTGAGGATGGCGCGCACGGCCAGCCACAGGCGCAAAACGAGAAAGGCCAGCGTGTAATTGCAATTGCAATCTTCGGTATTTGAATTCTGTTGATTCATCGGCGGCGTGTCAGTTCATCAAGGTCCCGGAGGCTTTCCGGTTGGTCTTGGTTCAGCCCAGATGCCATGGCGCCCGGTATTCACGGGTGAGCAGTTTGCCGGCCCCGGCGTCGTCAATGATTTTCTCGTGCTTCACGCTCCACCGGATCTTCCGCCCCGTGAGCATGGAAATCAGCCCAAGGTGGCCGGGAATGGCGGAGTGATGCGCCGTCTCGGCCGGCGTGATGGTCGGCTGGCGGGACTTGACGCAGTCGAGGAAATTTCGAACGTGGTTTTGCGACTCGTAAAGTTTCACTTTGCGCAATTCTTCCGGCAGGTTTTTGCCTTTCTTCCACTCGGCGTTGGAAGCATCGAAGCCGCTGCGGTCCACCCACACCCAGCCCTCCGTGCCGATCCACTTGGTGCCGCTGCGGATGTCGTCGTAGCCGCCGGCGATGACCATGGTGATGTTGCGCGGATACTTCAGCTCGACCCGATATTTGGAGGCGGTGTTCCAGAGGGCGTCCGGGGCGGGAAACTCGCCGTGGCCTTCGATTTCAAACGGGCCGTCGTTGTCGCAATCCATGCCCCAGTGCGCGATGTCGCAGTGATGTCCGATCCAGTCCAGCAATTGTCCGCCGCCGGTGTTGTAGTTCCAGCGCCAGGTCCAGTGGACGCGCTGCTGGATGTAAGGCACCATTTGCGCCGGGCCAATCCACATGTCGTAATCCAGTTCCGGCGGCGGATCGCTGACGGCGATCTTCCAGGCTTCCGTGCCCGGGATGACTTTGTTCAGGCTGGTGTTTTTGTCCGGCAGCGCCGCCAGCTTCTGCCGCAAATCTTGCATGCCTCCGCCATAGTCGGAATAGCCGTCAGGCAAGCCGACTTCGACACGTGTGACATCGCCAATCAAACCGTTGCGCACAATTTCCGCGGCTTTGTGGAAAGGCGCCTGCGACCGCTGCCATGAACCGGTCTGCCAGATGACTTTGTGTGTCCGGACGGCTTTGACAATGGCCTGCTGCTCGGCAATCGTGTGCGCGAGCGGCTTCTCGCCGTAAACATCCAGCCCCCGGCGCGCCGCTTCCGTGGCCGCCAGCGCGTGCCAGTGATCGGGAACGGCGATCATCACCGCGTCCAAATCCGGACGCGCTAACATTTCCCGGTAATCGTGATAGGAGGCGCAATCGTTGTTGGCGTAGTGCCCATTGATGTTGTTGACCCCATCGTGCAAATGGTTTTTGTCAACGTCACAGACTGCGATCACGCGGCAATCGCCCTCAAAGAGAAACGATCTCGCGTTGCTGGATCCCTGGCTGCCACAGCCGACGACGCCTAGATTGATCCTGCCCGATGGCGGCGTCTTGCCGCCGCGTCCGAGCACGCAGCCGGGCAAAATCATGGGCAGGACGATGGCGGCGCCGGCGGTCTTCAGAAAGTGGCGGCGGTTGATGGAATTCAGCGGCGCGGCGCCGCGAGATTTCTTTTGCATATTGGCGGACAATTTTTAGTATCTCTCACAAACAACGAATATGTTTTCGACGATAATTTGGTTCCGGCTTCGCCGGGTTGTGAGAGATTACCGAAACCCGGTTTCTTCCGAAATGTGACCAATGACACATTTTGTTTCCGGCGGGGATTATGCCATCCTGAAATCATGAAAGCATGTTCATCCATCCTTGTGGCCATTGCGTTGCTGTCGCCGTTGTTCCACCCGGCGAATGCCGCGGAACCGAAAAAACTTCTGGTGGTGACCACCACCACCGGCTTCCGGCATACATCAATTCCGAACCTGGAAAAGGTGCTCACGCAATTGGGCAAGGACAGGGGCGCATTTACCGTGGAATTGGTGCAACAGCCGCCCGACCAGCCCACCGCCTTGAGGGGCAACGCCACCGATGAACAGAAGGCGGCATTCAACGCGGCCCAGGCGAAATGGAACGCCGCCCTGAAAGACGCGCTCCAGAAACTTTCGCCGGAATCGCTCAAGAATTACGACGGCGTCGCGTTCGTCAGCACCACCGGCGAACTGCCGATTCCCGATCCGCAGGGGCTGCTTGACTGGATCAAGGCTGGCCACGCGTTCATCGGCATTCATGCGGCGAGCGACACGTTTCACCGATGGCCGGCCTACATTGACATGCTCGGCGGCGAATTCGACCATCACGGCGCGCAATTGAGCGTGGATTGCCTGAACGAAGACCCGCAGCATCCGGCTACCGCGTCGCTCGGCAAAACGTGGACGCTGACGCAGGAGGAGATGTATCAGTTTAAAAATTACGATCCGGCCAAGGTTCACGACCTGTTGATTCTGGATAAAAAGCCGGAAAGGCCCTTCACCCCCGGCCGCTTTCCAGTTTCATGGTGCAAAATTTACGGGAAGACCCGGTTGGCTCCCGCGGCGCACGGCGCGGAGCTTTTGGTGCGGAGAAAATCGTCTTATCCCGGCGGGCGCGTTTTCTATACCTCGCTCGGCCACCGCGAGGACATTATAGACGCTGACCCGAACTTGGCGCACCGCGTCAATTCGGTGGAAATCAGCAAGGCGTATGACGCGCACATCCTCGGCGGCATCGAATGGGCGCTGGGTTTGAAAACGTCCAAGTCCGTTCCGTGAACGCGCGAAAGGAAATAATATTTTCGTCCTCCAGACCAATCTGGTTGTAGCGCTGTAGGACGTTGGTCGCATCCGAGGTCTCCTGGATACCGTTGACTGATACTTTTCCTGCAATGCGCATCAGTCCAGCTTGACTGGAGGTGAGCATTTTGTTTGTTTGGTGAAAACCATGGGACAGAAATTTCAAAATAATTCATTTCATATCTCACGCCGTTCTTTTCTGACGAAATGCACGGTTGCCGCCGCCGCATCGAGGCTGCCATTGTGGGCCATCCAACAAGATGCCGCCCTGGCTGCGGAATCGGCGACGAACGCACCCGCCTTGCCCAGCCCGAACGACCGTCCGGGCATCGCCCTGATCGGTTGCGGCGGCCAAGGGACTGGCGATGCCACCAATGCCAGCGGATATGGAGATATTCTCGCCGTCTGCGATGTGAACCAGACTCATCTCGACCGGGCCGCACAACGGTTCACCCAGGACGGCAAGTCGCCCGACAAATACACCGACTTCCGTAAAGTCATGGAGCGGGACGACATCCATATTATTGTCCAAGGCACACCGGATCACTGGCACACCCTCGTCAATCTGGCCGCGGCAAAGGCGAAGAAGGATGTCTATGGTGAGAAGCCGCTGACGCTGACGGTTGACGAAGGCAAGCATGTCGTCAAAGCCGTGCGCGACAATAAAATCGTCTTCCAAACCGGCACGCAGCAGCGCAGCCAACGGCAATTTCGTCTGGCGTGCGAACTCGTTCGCAACGGGCGCATCGGCAAACTTCAGGAAGTGGACGTGTGGGTTCCCGGCGGGCTGCGCGCGGGTCCGTTCCCGACCGGGCAAGTGCCGCCGCCGACCATGAATTTTGACTTCTGGCTCGGACAGGCGCCGCAGGTGGAATACATGCACGAGCGATGCGACCCCTCCTTCCGCTGGTGGTGGGATTACGCCGGCGGGCCGGTCACCGACTGGGGCGCGCATCACAATGACATCGCCCGCTGGGGCATCGGACAGGATGGTCCGATCAGCGTTGAAGCCACGGTGATCACCCCGCCGATACCCGGCGGCTACACCACGCCCAGCGAATATTCAGCCACGCTGATGTGGGCCAATGGCATCAGGCAAGTGGTGAGGACCACACTGGACGACGGTTGGACGGGTCAGGTGCTCAAGGAAGACGGGCAGCGCAACGGCGTGAAATTCATTGGCTCCGACGGCTGGCTCTGGGTCAACCGCGCCGAACTCACCGCCAGCAAACCCGAACTTCTAACCGATCCGCTGCCGGACAATGCCATCCACTTCGAAGTCAGCCGCAATCACATGGGCAATTTCATGGATTGTGTCAGTTCGCGCAAAGATCCGGTTTCCAAGGTTGAAGATGGGCACCGTTCCGCCGTCATCGGCCATCTCATCATCATCGCTCTGCGTGCCGGAAAAAAATTCACTTGGGATCCGGCGAAGGAGGTTTTCACCGGCGAAGGCGCGGAGGAAGCCAACACGCACCTCGCCCGCGAAATGCGCAAGCCCTACGATTACAGTTTCGCGGGTTGAAACGCCTCTCATTCCGGAGATTGATTTCAGGAAATCATTTTCAACAAAATCCCGCGACTTGCAAAGTCGCGGGATGGTTTTTGCGCCGACAAAACGGTGGCGGTTCCTCTGTTCGGAATATTCCGCTACGGGTTTTCGCCCAGGTGCATTGACCGAATCCAGATGTTGCGGTAGCGGACGGCGTTGTTGTGATACTGCAATTCGACAAAGACCTCGGGCGGATGCTTGCGCGAGTAATCTCCCAGCGATTTCCAGGGCGCGGCACCGATACCGTCAGTGCAGCCGGTCAGTTCATAGTGATCCTGGATGATGACGCCGTTCTGAATGACAGTGATGATGGCCTTCTTTACCAATTCACCCTG